>CAZPDY010000122.1:0-4735 GCA_964585455.1 uncultured Candidatus Bathyarchaeia archaeon
CAACATTCTCAGCGAGATTTCTGGAACTGAAAAAGACGATAATATAGCTATTTGTCAAAAAGTAGACCCTATTTTGGTGAAAGAGGTTTTGGTCGGGCGGGCGGGATTTGAACCTGCGACACTCCGGTTTCTGCCTTTTTGGCTGTGTGCTTGGCAGGCTGGGTGATGCCCACCTGTTGGCAGGCGTCTACAGCGTCTCCGCTTGCTAGGCACGTGCTAGCACGCTCGGAAGCTCTACCAAGCTGAGCTACCGCCCGACGTAGTGGGAATAGAAAACGACACGATTTATGCGTTTCGTTTTGCCGAGGGCGGGAGGTTTCGGGCTTTCTCTGCGCCTAGTCTAGACCGTCCTAATAGGCTAAGTCCCTGAAGGGAAGCTTTTTCCACAAGTCATAAAGCTCAGATAAAGGTTTATGAGTATTTGATGTGCCATGGGTTTGAAAGGCATTTTATACCTTCCTGTCCTGTGCTTAATGGCGGCTGGTCTTGTCTTTCAGGTCCTGTCCTCTCAATACTTTGATGGTGCAATGTCTTCGAATACGCATGGTACAGCACTGCCACGACAGGGGACAAGTGTTTGGACCGTGGACGATGATGGTGCAGCGAACTTCTCTTCCATCCAAGAAGCCATAAACTCGGGAAGCCAAGGAGACACTATCTATGTTTACAATGGAATCTACTATGAAAACGTGGTTGTGAACAAGACCGTGTTGCTCGTTGGAGAGAACAGAAACAGCACCGTCATCGACGGAAACCACGCAGGGCACGTAGTCCAAATAACAGCAAGCAACGTTAAAATCACAAATTTCACAGTGCAGAACTGCGGTCATAGTTACCATGGTATTTATGTTTGGAATGGAAGTATAAGCAATACGATTTCTGTAAACAACATGGAAGGAGATATTCGCGGTATTGTCCTTCAATCCTCCGACGGCAATGTCGTTTCTGAAAACATGATAACTGGCAGCGATTTTGGTATACTGATACTGGGCTCTTCCAAAAACACCATATACAAAAACAACATAACCCAAAACTACTATGACGGCATTCAAGTCTCCTCGTCTTCCAACAACACAATCTCTGAAAACAGCATAACTTGGAGCAACCATCACGGCATCAGGTTGCTCAACTCTTATAACAACGAGCTTTACCACAACAACATTGCAAACAACTTTATACTAGCGAATGCTTCGTCGAGTTATACCAACTTTTGGGATAACGGCGTAGAGGGAAACTATTGGGGCGACTATGGCAACACTCTAACAGATCAGGATGGCATCGGAAACACGCCATACGAAATCAACGTAAACAACACGGACCACTATCCCCTGCTCGGCATGTTCTCCAGTTTCACGACACCACTTGGATGCAGCATTGATGTTATCTCCAACTCCACCGTGGAGAACTTTGAGTATTCCGAGGCTAACACCACGATCAGGATGCACGCTTCTAACACGACGAACGGTCAGACCCATGGTTTCTGCCGAGTCCGCATCCCCCACGCCATGATGAACGAAACGTACCAAGTTACCGTCGACGGCGTCGAACCCCATTACGTAAACTACACGTTGTACGATGACGGAGAAAACAGGTGGATATACTTCAGCTACGAGCATTCTCAGTTAGAAATAGTGATAGTTCCAGAGTTTCCATCCTTGATAATTCCACCATCACTGACGATTACAACACTGTTAGCAGTCATGCTCTGTAAACGAAAATGATTGCAGAGGCGCCGTCTTGTTTATATGACTACTATTGAGGTTCCGCAGTACTCGCATTGCACTGACGTTTGTCCCTTGTAAATCTCGCGTGTGTATGGCGCGCCGCAGTGGGAACATCGGGCGACGTGTATTATGGGTGCCTCAGCGGCGGGGACTCCCCTAATCGTAGCTATGTCTCTGTCGGCTTCTCCGCCTACGATGTAGCTGAAGAACCTTGTTATTACGTCGGCTTCCCATCCCTTCACATCGAACGGAGTCTCTTCCAGTTGGCGTTCTGGTTTGAAGCGAATGTACACTCCCGTCCAAGCGATTAAGCCTACTCGTCCCTTGGATATTTCCTGAAGCGCTCCTATGGGCTGTTCTATCAAGACTGCTCTTTCAATCTTCTTCTTGGTGGCTATGAAAAACTTCTTCTCGAGCACGACTTCTTTTTTCCCCTCGAAGATGAACCTTTGATTCGTGAAACACAGAGTCCCCTCGCTTTTGTCTCCTTTCATGATTTTTCCTTCGATGGCAAAGACAGGGCTCTCATTCTGTTTTAACGGGAATGTTGCTTGAGAGAAGAGTTCAACTGTTTTTTCAGCCACCTTCAAGTCTCTATCTAAGGCGTTGATGCTTGATGTCAATTCGTTGAGGGGGGCACTAACTTTGCTTGCCTCTGAAACAGATCTCGTTCTCAAAGAAGAAGAGTCCATCGACAGGCGACTGGCAAGATTTTGGCTGAAAGCAATGTTTCCACCGTCTATTTCTCTCCTCAATCGTAGGGCTTCGGCTTCGACTGACCGAATCTGAGCAGTCAACGGTTGAACGTTGTTGAGAAACGCTTGTTTAAGGAGCGGAGCAGACTCAATCCACCTCTTGTTCAGTAGGTCGACACCCATCTCCAAATGACCCATCGCACAATAACCACGCCCCCGAACCATTGCGAGCCTGCTCGAGAGAGAACCCATCGCTCCTTCGACGTAGGCTAATTTACTCTGCACGTCGTTTATAGCGCCTGACGCGCTCGAAAGTTCAGATTGAATCGAACGAAGCTTAGAATACAGAAATTCCCGTTCTCTATCAACCTGCGCCATAATCACTCCTCCTTCTTAACTACAACACTGCAGAGATAAAAATTGTGCATCCAGCGTCTATGTTTGAAACATAATAGGACAGTCTAGACTAGACGCAGAGAAAGCGCGAAAATGTTAATCCACACCTACCCGCCTGATGAGCCTCGGAGGCGAAAATCGCAACCCAAACCTCCGCAACTCCTCCCCAGTCTTCAACGGAGAAACCAGCAACTCCCTAATGCCGTCCACATGTGCTGCTCCAGTTAAAGCCAAAACCTTAACAGGCTCATTCTTCGTCAGCTTCTGCGTCACAATCCAAGCCAAACGAGTAGCCATCAATGCATTCCGTTCGTCGAGCAGAACCCGCCAAACATGAGGCGCCCTCGCCCGCAGAACCTCCAACCTACGGGCATGTTTCTCCAGAACCTCGTCTTTGTACCCTCTTTCCCACAACTCCACCTCGTCATCACCGCCACGCCAGAAGAGATAACCCGCAAAAGAAAACCACCATAGCCTAGAAAGAGGCAATAGTCGCCTAATTCTTTCAGCGATTTCTCTTTCAGACATGTCGATGAGCCAGATGTTCGCGTCCACGTTGCCCAGTGCTTCAGTCGCTCCCACGAACTCGCAGCTTCCAGCGCAGGTTCTACGCTCTGGACAAGCGGCGCATCGTTGATTGAGAAGCTGGAGCCGTTCCATGTCGAGCTCTATGGCCAGGTCCGTGGGCTGCAGCTTCCTCACAGCCTCGTGAGCCTCGTACAGGCTTCGCTTTGTGAAGTGAGCTGTGCCCAGCAGGTTAACGTATTCGTTGTAGTTTATGTTAAGGATTTCAGTTTCCATTCAAACTCGCTTTTCCTATTCAATCTTTATGGTCCGCTTCTTCTCGTTCTCGACAACTCTCTTAACCTTCGGAATAATCACTTCGAGGACGCCGTTCCTATAGTTGGCAGTGGCTTTCTCGAAGTCAACGTTCTCAGCGGGCAGCTCTACTGTCTTGAAGAAGTTCTTGGCTTTCACTTCGACGACTCGTTCCGTCACGTTGAGCTGAATGTCGCCCTTGTCGACACCGGGCAACTCCATGTAAACTTTGACACGTTCCTTCTCGTCGAAAACGTCCGTGAGCGGCTCCCGCTTTTCTTCCAAGTCGTGCGTTGGAATTCGCGTTGGTTCGTTGCCGAGTTGGAAACGTCCGCGTGCAACGTAGCCCTTCACTCTAGGCTCGTTGATCGGTGTGACGTCCCAGTTGCCCCTGAGTTTTCCGCTGCTGATCGCCTTTTCGAAGTCCTCCATTTCCTTAGACATGCGTTCCATCAAACGCTTGTAGACGCTGTTGATGTCTCGGAAGATCTCGTCGTCCTCATAATAGTCCACCATCCTTTTTCACCTCCCTTCAGCGCTCTTGAACATCTCTCGCAAATGCCTCAAGACGAGGCTGAGCATGATAAAACTGGCTTCTCCAAACTCGGAACAACGGTATCTCCCATTCCCGTTTTTCTCCAGAAGCCCACTTTCGTTAAGCTTGCGCGTGCTCTCCCACACCAATTTTGGGTTGAGCCCCAGGTCGCGGATGAACTCGGCGAATCCCATCGTGAGGTCTTTGTCTTCAATCAAGAGTTTCATCATCCTCAACCTGTTCTCGTGAGACAACGCGTTGAAGAGCTTAGAAGATTGTCCAAAATCCTGCTCTAAAGATTTTATCTCGTTCTCCAAGAATTCTCTCGGCCACTCTTCTCGTGAAAGGGGAACCTCGAAAACAACGTTATCATCTTTTATCAATACCACCCTCGTTCTAGCCAACGCTTTGCGAGTTGCTGTGAGGGGTTCTGCAAAAGCATGTTCAGTTTGGGGTTTCCATGGCAAACAGACTATGTCATCGAAGAATCGCTCTAGGTCTCGCTTCTTCTTTGAGCTGCAGAAACCGCATTCGACGGCGACTTTACGTTTCGGGCTCCATCCAAC
>CAZPDY010000123.1:0-4678 GCA_964585455.1 uncultured Candidatus Bathyarchaeia archaeon
CCCCTCTTCTCTATGTCCTTTCGGATTTCTTCTCGTTCTTCGTCGCTACACAGGTCTACGTCAATGTATTCATATTCAACCTTGCTATCTTTCAAGAAACTCTTTGCTTTCCTACACCAAGCACACGTGCTTATAGCGTATAATAGCACCCTATGCTTGTTGTTCGTGCCTGAAACTTTTTTCGTCTCCATCTTGCTCATCCTACGGTTACTGTTTAATGTTTGTAGGTTGGTTAAATTGTCTTTTGCTCTACTCCATTTTCTAAGGGCAACTACGCGAATCGCGGAGCCTGATTCTTATAGCTCCACTTTAAGTTTCCTTCCGAGAACAATTTTGTTCCCAACAAATTCAGAAAAGTACGCATATACTTCCAAACCTTTCTTTACAGCTTCACGGAGGGCTTTTCCAAATTCGGGGTCGACTTCATCGTTGGGAGAAAAAACCATGGCATCACTCCTCTGAACTATGAAGAGTACGCAGGCTCTGTAGCCTCTCATCACCGCCTTTGCGAGTTGTTCAGCGTGCTTCCTTCCTCTAACAGTGATTGCATCTGGAAACAAAGCTACTCCCTCTTCCACGAGCGTGCAAGATTTCACCTCAAGCAAGCAGAGCTTCGAGTTGTCGGATAGGAGGAAATCAAACCTTGAGTGATCATAGGCATGCTCGGGCATTATTTCCTTGAAACCCTTGAGCTCTTCAATGTCTCCATTCTTCAAAGCCACGTAAACCAACTTGTTGGGAACACGGGAATCCACGGAGATTATCTGGTTTTTGTGATATACTCCGATCAGATCGAAACGCGTTTTCCTATCTCGCCCCTTTACTTCGCTGAGGATCACTCTGGTTCGAGGTTTCAGCAGATCTTGCATTCTTCCGGGGTTAGGAACAAAGCTCGGCAATGTTCTGTTGCCCATCTCTACTGTGGCTAAGAAGCGGTTCGGTCTGCTCAGAAAAGTAGCTTCAACAAGTCTTTGGAGTGTTATCCTACTCACCAAGGTTGGTGCTTCCTGCTTGCTGCTTAGGTTTGAGCGTTTCTCCATTTCTGTGTTTTCGTACAGAGATTCTGCGGTTTTCAGAAAGTCTTATACACCATCGTCAGCATTGAAAACGTGAGGAGATACCTCATTATGAGTGAAAGTGATAAGAAAAAATTGGCAATCGTCGTTCAAGGAGGAACCTTAGACAAGCTGTACTGCGCGTTTATCTTGTCTTCCACTGCCATCGCCATGGACGTGGAGGCCCATCTGTACTTTACTTTCTGGGGCTTAAATATGCTCGTGAAAGGAGCGATGGAGAAAGCGAGCTTGCCCGCGACGTACAAACATCTGGAACCACAGATGCGCAAGAGCCTGGAGAAAATGAAGTACCCCACGCCCTACGAGATGCTGAAACGGATGAAGCAGTCTGGGCTGCTCAGGATTTACGCTTGCAGTCCAACGATGGAGATGTTCGGGATAAAGGGAGAGGACTTAGTTCCCGAAGTGGACGAGATAGCTGGCGCCGCAACTTTTCTCGAAGTCGCTGCCCAATCAGACGTAACACTCTTCATCTAGCATGCGCTTTGGTTCGGCGCTGAACATTTCAGCTAGATCACCATAATAACGGTTTGAGGACATGCTGCAGAATGAAGCGGGTCTTGATAGTCACTGGGACGCCTGGTGTGGGCAAATCTTCGGTCGCGGGTTTGTTAGCCTCCCGCCTCAATGGCACGCATGTTAGCTTGGGTGATTTGGTGAAGAGTGAAGGCTTGAGCTGCGGCTTGGACAGGAAACGTGACACTCTGATTGCAGATTCAGAGAAGATCTCTAAAAGGGTCAGGGAGGTTGTTGGTCAGGGTGAAGGCTACGTCGTCGTTGACGGGCATTTTGCCATGGACGTAGTGGAGGCCGAGGATCTTCAATTTGCCTTTGTCTTGCGACGCGACCCCAACGAGTTGAGAGAGGTTCTGAAGAAACGAGGGTATAAGGAGAGCAAAGTGGCTGAGAATGTTGCGGCAGAAGTCTTGGATGTCTGCCTCTTTGAAGCAGTGGAGGCTTACGGAGAGGAAAAGGTTTGCGAGGTGGACGTGTCCGGAAAGACTGTGGAGGGTGTGGTTGACGAGATACTCTGTGTTGTTGAGGGTCGTAAGAAATGTCGAATCAACGTAGTGGATTGGTTGACGAAGCTGGAGTTGGAGAGGCGTCTCGAGGAGTTCTTGAAGACGTTCTAGGCTTGATGAACGTAGAAAGAATTTTAGCCAGCTTCAGAGAGAACATCTGATTATGAGATACCCAATAATAGTCGTGATTAACCTCGCCGCCGTCGTCTTGGCTCTCATAGTCGTCTGGGTATACGCCAGAGAACTGCTTGAGTTGGCAGCCATAGTGCTAGCTATTTATCTTGTCTGGATAATAGGGGGGTTGATTCTTCAGAGAAGGAAGCAGAAAGAGCAACCTGCCGCCACGACAAAATAATGTCCCACTATTCTTCCTTCGTTCTAGAATTTGTCCAGCTCCCGTTTAGCTAGGAGAATTATGTTTTTCCGGTTTGCGTAGGACTTTGCATGGCTGCTGAATTTCTCCGATATTATGAAAGGGGGTTTCTTGAGGTTGACGTCTTCTGATGCTTTGTCGAGGTTAATGACCACGTTCACGCCTACGGTGCGTTTCCAGTCCAGTATCTGGACCAGGCGTCTTTCGTTTAGTTTGGTTATCAGGAGGTCGAATTTGTGGAGTATGCCCGAGGTGCCTTCTAGGGTGATGTTTTGTTCTATCTTGTAGCCTTTTTTTCGGAAGTACTCTGCGGCGAGTTCGTTTAGAGTGATGCTGGTCATCTTTTCCTTTTCCTTTTTTCCCCTTATGTGTTAAATATTGGTTTGTGTGGAAAAGGTTTCCGTAGGTTTCGAACATGTACGTGATCGTGGTTTGTGGGAGTTGTGGAAGGTTGTTGGTTGCGGATGCAGGTAAGAAGAGTCGGACGTGTGCATACTGCGGGGCAAGGGTGTGGTTGGCTAGGGCGAAGCGTGTGGGAAGCGCTGAAACATCGAGGAAGGCGGCTGTGTTAGTGCAGCACCTGAAGCAGAAAGACATAAAGGGGTCGTCTTAGCTTTAGGCCTTGCATGGCAGTTTTTGCGTGTTCTCTGCGCCTAGACTAGACCGTCCTAATAGGCTCTGAATTATGAATGTCGGTTTGTTTGGGCAAAAATGGAATTATCTTCTATGCAACGATTTAAATTAGCATCGCACAGATATTTATGAGGAGAGAGCGAGAGATGAGAAGTTTAGCTTGGAAACTTGCTTCGATTCTCATTCTGTTGACTGCTTCCGTGTTCTTGTCGAGGGTTCAGTTGGCTCTGGTGGACGCCCAACTGCCCTCAGACAAAGCAGTCGTTTATTTCATCCCCCAAGAAAATCACGCCTACGCTGGTGAACAAATTGCCATATGCTTGGTTATTTTCAACGTCACGAGTCTTTACGGTTTTGATGTTGAGTTTTCTTGGAACACATCCATCCTAAAGTACGTTAACCACACTGTGACTGCGCCCGTGGAGAGCTACCCGACTCCTCAAACCCCCAGCCCCTACGCTGGCATACTGCACATTCCAATCTTTCAGCTCATGGACATAATAGACGAGGATGGAAGCATACCTGGCGCCAACCCAGAGACCACCGCGTGGTTCTCCTACAGCTCGAGGAACCCCGCCCCAGTTTTTAACGGAAACGGCACCGTCTTTACGATGATTCTCAACGTGACAAACCCGGGCACGTGTGTCCTAAAGCTACCGTCTGTCAAGCTTTCAGACAAGAATGGAAACCCGATACCGCATTACAAGATTGAGGGCTTGTTTAGCACTCCAGAAAAGCCTTTGGCAGACTTCACGTTCTCCCCAGCCGAGCCACACATAGATGAAACGATAGTCTTCAACGCGACTCTCTCGAGAGCAAACGGCGGAGTCATAACCAGCTATGAATGGAATTTCGGGGACGGCAACACCACAACAGTAGGCAATCCGATAATAATGCATGCTTATCCCAACGCCGTAACCTACAACGTTACTTTAACAATAACTGACAGCGAGAGCTTAACCGACGCCGTGTGGACTCTGGTCGCGGTTTTACACATACACGACGTGGCTGTCCTCGATGTTTCTGCTTCTACCCCTGAAACTTACGTGAGCCATCCGGTCAACGTCACCGTCACCGTCAAGAACGAGGGAACCGCCGCCGAAAACCTCGACGTAACTGCCTACTACGACACTTCACCCATAGAAACACAACACGTCACAAACTTAGCCCCAAACACTGAGAAAACCCTTACCTTCACATGGAACACTGCGGGCGTCCCTCCAGGATTGTACTTAGTTTCTGCAGAGATCAGCGTGGTTCTCGGCGAAACCGAGGTCACAGACAACCACCTCGCTGACGGCACCGTAAACGTTAGGTTGCTACCCGACATCTCCGTCCTTGGTGTTGTGATCTCCAAGACAATTGTGGGACAAGGATATTCGGTGCGAATCAACGTGACTGTTAAAAACCAAGGTGACGCAGCTGAGACCTTTACTCTTACCGTGTATTGCAACTCGAATATTCTCGAAACTCTGCCCGTAACGCTGGGGAGCGGAATTTCTACTATTCTAAACTTCACGTGGGACACGACGAGCTTCGCCAAGGGCAACTACACCATAAGCGCATACGTGCCC
>CAZPDY010000124.1:0-4677 GCA_964585455.1 uncultured Candidatus Bathyarchaeia archaeon
GGCTCGGACTCTCGCAAGCTCCTGCGTACGATCTGAGAACCACGTTGCTGGAAGAAGTGGAAAGAGAGAAATCAGACGCGGACTCGTAAGAAACAAACATTGACATTGGTAGAGCAGCGAGTCTAGATTCTATCAAGCTTTTATTATGTCATGACACATTGTCACATAGGGATTAATGTGGATAACCAAGAACGCGATATTAAGTCCATTCGTGAACTTGAGGACAAGGCTAGGGAGGCAGCTAAGGCGAAGGATTTGGATCGATACGTCTCTTTCTATGCAGACGACGCCGTCCTGCTCTGGCCCGGAGTACCGATGGTCACAGGTCGTGCTGCAATTAAAGAGTTCATGCGAGTCTTTCTTTCGATGCCCGACTTCTCGCTCAGCTTTGAAACGGCCCAAGTGGAGGTGTCCCAAGCCGGTGATTTCGCGTACACATGCGGGACAAACAAGGTAACGTTAGTGGACCCTAATGGCAAAAAAATGAAAGACAGTGGCAAATACCTGACTGTCTATAGGAAGCAGTCTGACGGCACATGGAAGGTCGTCGCGGACATGGGGAACTCCGATCTGCCCGCACTGGTCCCGGCATAGGCACAAGCGCGCGTGTAAGAGGAGAAACAAATGGTCAAATTTCGCATGTCCGAGATGAACTGGGTTGATATCCAAGAAGCTTTGGGTGTAGGTCTTAGCACAGTTGTATTCGCCGTGGGCTCAAACGAACAGCACGGACCTCATCTTCCCACCTGTACTGATTCACTGATTGGCGATGTATTGGCCAACAAAGTGACCCGGAAACTCGGTAAGGCTCTTCAAGCGCCCACAATAAACGTGGGATGCTCAGAACATCATATGGCGTTCCCCGGAACTATCGACCTCAAATCTGAAACACTGAAGAACTTGATCCGCGACTATTGTGTTAGTTTGGCAAGGCAGGGATTCAAGAACATCGTCATACTTCCATCTCACGGTGGAGATTTCAATCCCGTGCGAGAGGCAACTGATGAACTCAATCAAAGTCTCAAAGAAGCTCATGTCATATCTTATACGGATCTTAAAGGGCTGTTAAGATTCCTCGCAGAGTTTTCATTGAAACATGGAGTTTCCGCTCCTGAATCAGGAGCTCATGCAGGCGAATCTGAAACATCAATGGTTCTAGCTATACGAAAGGATCTAGTCGATATGGAACAAGCTAAGGAAGGTTTCGTGGGAAACTACGAAGAGAAAATACCTATCATATTTAGTCAAGGCATTAAATCAGTGACAAGAAACGGTGTAGTTGGTGACCCTCGCAAGGCAGAGGCTGGCCAAGGAGAAGAGTATCTGGAGCTTTGGGCAGACAAAATGGTGGATTTCGTCCGAAAAAAGATTGACGTCTGATCAACTGCGAGCCAACGCGCGCTCCGTTGCAAATCAAATATACCAAATAGGCTGTGTAGGAATAAGCATGGCGATTTGTTATGTCAGTAAAGGAAATCAAGGCACTCGTGCGTCGTTGGTTTAAGGAGTTAAACAAGGGGAAGACGGCAGCCTTGGCGGTAATGGACGAGACCTGCGCTACTGACTTCGTCCGTCACTGTGCCCGCGGAAAGGATTTTCGTGGCATCAAGGACTACAAACAGGATATGAAGGAACTCTTCACTGCTTTTCCTGACGTTCATTTCACCCTCAATGATATAGTCGTGGAAGGGGACAAGGTAGCGATCCGCTATACATGGGCTGGCACGGATAAAGCTACCAATAAGAAGGTAGTGATGTGGCAGATAGAGATCGACCGCATTGCTGGCGGCAAATTCGTGGAATGTTGGGAAAGGTACGATACCCTAGGTTTAATGCAGCAACTCGGAGTTGTACCGACACCAGAGAAGAAAAAATAGCGCGCTTTCTTTAGGATCTTGTCTGCGACTGTGGTGAGGCTTGCCCAGAGTGGCACTAGCGTGCCTGAGGAGAATCGGGTATCCATCGAGTTCCAGTTCACCGCATTATTGTTCCATTATTGCCGCTGCCCACCCGTCATTTGAGTTCACCATGGACAAGCGACTTAATATATGAAAAACATAAACATCTGATCTAGGAGGAGATGATTGACTATGATCGTTGACATGCATGTGCATCCGATATTTCAGGAGACACCCCAAACTCCCGAAACCATCCAAATGATTCAGAGTCTTGAACTGACCTCCAAGAACTATTTCCGGCGCAGTCAGAGAATTCTGTCCCTAGGCGATTTCCAGAAAGAAATGAAAGAAACAAGCATTGACAAGGTCGTTCTGCAAATTGCCACTTCAAAAGGGTCTCCAGCCAGACCCGTGAATGAGTATGCATCTATGCTTCTGCGAATGTTTCCGGACAAGTTCATCGGCTTTGCAGGCTTCGATCCTAACCGAGGCGAAGAGGCAGTCGCAGACATTGAACACGCAATAAAAGACCTTGGATACAAGGGACTCAAAACCGTATCTCCCCTGCTGGAACTAGACATCAACGACAAAGCGTTCTATCCATGCTATGCCAAAGCACAAGAACTGGGAGTGCCCATCACGATCCACACCGGAGCCTCATCCTTAGTCATGGGCTCCCGAATCAAATACGCTCAACCCACGATGGTGGATGACGTAGCCTTCGACTTCCCTGACCTGAAAATCATCTGCGCCCACATGGGAGGACACCAATACATGGACGCCTACAACATGCTAGTGCGCCACCGCAACGTCTACGCTGACCTCTGCTTTTGGCCTCTCAATCCACTCTACAAAGACATGATACCATGGCGGCTCCTCGAAGACACCGTTCCAGACAAGATACTGCTGGGCAGTGACTATCCCTGCGGCCAAACTCCGAAGGAAGCAGTTCAAACGGTGCAAGAACTTCCCATCAGCAGAGAATTCAAACAGAAAATTCTTGGTGGCAACGCGGCAAACCTGCTTAGCTTGTAACAAAAACCCGAATCAGCACATAACAGGAGCTAACCTGTCCACAGGCGGTACAGCTATCCCGCCATTCTTGGCTAACATTTTTACCGGTAAACGCGTGTTCAATTCTTAACCCCCGCACAAGGCTTAGACAATGTCCCTAACTTGGGTTTATTTGGCCGAAATAAGCTCATAATAGGCTTTGATTTCAAATGCGGGGGGTGGGATTTGAACCCACGAACCCCTACGGGACAGGGTCCTAAGCCCTGCTCCTTTGACCTGGCTTGGAGACCCCCGCCCTCTTGAGCATCAATCCAAAAGATCGAAACTGTATATAAGCGTAAACATCTATTCTGCAGAAACCCTTTAAAACGTCTTGGAAAGTAAAGTCTTAGCACATGCCTCGGTAGCCTAGCTCGGTGGGGCATCGCCTTGGTAAGGCGGTGGTCGCGGGATCGAAGCCCGCCCGAGGCTCCACCTTGGGTTGCAGAATATTAATTGGGACCACTTGAACCGAAGTCTTTCCTCTTGTTTCTCGGAATAGAAGTTTCTTCCAGAAAAGCTAATAATCCGTAAGGAGAACTTCTATAGTTGGTTGAAAACATGCGAAAACAGATAATAGCTTTTTCAATATGCATCTTTGTCCTCGTATCAATTATTCCGCTAAACGCTTCCAAGGTTGAATCAACAACTCCAGAAAACGCTGAAACTACGTCCCTGCAAAAAGTGAGCGTTCGAGCCCGCACGTTGTCCAACGCCATCATAGTTGACTTGACTTTCCCGCAGCCCACTGTAACTGACACTCCATCATACGACAGAGTGGGAATCGAAGACCTACCAGAGTATGGTGCTCCAGGTGAACCCGTGCTACCACTCAAGACGGTCGAGATACTGCTTCCGCAAGGAAAGGAAATGGAAAGTATCAGCGTGGTATACAGTGGTAGAAGAGCTCTAGAAGGCAGGTTCAACGTGGAGTATGGAAAAACGCCAGTTCCTGTTGGTTCTCGAGCAGCTGTAAATGACAAGCCAGACGCAAGAATATACGGTTCTTCCAATCCATTTCCGAGCGCGTTGTTCTCAGAGACGTCGGTGCACATTTTGAGAGGCTATAAGATACTCCGCGTAGTGCTTAACCCAGTGCAGTACATTCCGTCGACGGGCAAACTGTACTACTTTGAAACCATGACCGTAACCATAAACATGAAGGAAACGGGCGAAGTATCTCCCATGTTTAGAAACCTGCCCCAGGATAAGTCGCTTGTCCAAGACGTTGTGGTTAATCCCTACGACGCTGAAACATACTATCGAACGACCGAGCCATTCCAAACGACGGTTGTCGACCCTTCCGAGTCGTACCAGTACGTGATAATCACGAACGAAGCCCTGAACTCTTCATTCCAGTCCCTACTTCAGTGGAAACTCGATAAAGGACTCAACGCTACAACAGTACTCGTTGAAGACATCTTAGACGATCCGGACTACTGCTCTAACGGCTTATACGGCGATGGCACAGGATCGACAGAATTCAACGGAACAGGAGCCCGCATCAGGAATTTCATAAGAGACGCATATCAGAACTGGGAAACAGATTACGTCTTGTTGGGCGGAGACACGGAGATCATTCCCCAGAGAGGCGTCTACGGCTTCGTCAATGTTGAAGACCCCCCGAGCCCATACACTGTAGATCGCCAGATGCCATGCGACCTGTATTACGGGGCGCTTGATGGAAGCTGGAACAACGACAACGACACAGTGTTCGGAGAAAAAG
>CAZPDY010000125.1:0-4235 GCA_964585455.1 uncultured Candidatus Bathyarchaeia archaeon
CCTTCCCTCCTGCCTGTGTTTCATCAGACTCCGCAGAGTGTCAGCATCCTGCCTGTACATCAGCTTTGCGAGCAGTCCAGAGCCGCATTTTTCACACGACGGTTTTTCTGGCAAGTCTCGAACTCGGGTTTCTTTGATCAGGTTGCCGCAGGAGAGGCAGTGGAGTCTCACTGTTCTCGCTAAGGTTGATTTCTTCATCCTCTCTATGTTGCTGAGGACGACGTGCTCGGGCGCCATCAGCTCTGCGACTTCGGAGTACTTGGCGAAGATGTGGTAGGCAAGGGGTGTGGGCTTTTCCAAGCGGAGCAGCGTGCTAACCTTAACCCTGCCTTCCTTAACGTCTTGCATTAACCGCTTTACAGTCGGGATGTCCACTTTCTCGACCATCGCCTCGCGAACAGTCTCCTCATAAATTGGCGTCTCTTTAAACCTCGAAGGAAGCTCCGCCATCCTATCGGGACTCATGGTTTTTCCTCGCGGCAACGCCCCGAAGCGCTCGGCTACGAATTTCATCTTGTAGGCGAAGGGAAAACGGCCTTCCACATACTCGTTAAAGGCTTTGTCGACTTCTTGGGGTGAAAGGTTGAAGAGTAACCGTGAGATTTTGCCAAGTGTTTCTGCTTCAACCTTGCGGGGCGTTTCTATTAAGATGCGGTAGCCGTCGTTCAACCAGCCTACGATAAGTTCGTGGTCGGACAAGACGGCGTCGAGGACGCTGCCCAGAGTGCGGTTCACGACCTCCCCGAAGCACGCGTGAACTACGACGTATTTGTCGAAGGCTTCGAGAAGAACATGGTCGTGTGTTGGCAGGGGCAGTTTCTCTTTTAGATAAGCATCCACCTCTGTAACCGACTCGAGAAGGACGGTTTTTTCCACTCCCAGTTTTTCTGCAAGCTTTTCTGCGGCCAACTCCACGCTCCCATCCTTCTTGAATTCTTCAGCGATTTCTTCTCTTAACCTCCCCACTTCTGTGGCTAACTCAATCGGAATCGGAAGCATTTCTCCGTCCCATCCTGGAATGGCTGCGAACTGGTCTTCGGAAGGAACCACGTGGACCGTGCCCGTTTCTTCTTCTATCTGTATGATGCGCCACACTCTGCCCTTGCAGATGAAGCTGAGTCCCAAGCGGGCTCTGAGAGCCATGAACTCGTCGCCCAAAGTGCCGATTCGTCGGTCGGAGAGAACGTCGACTATAGGGTAGCGTCTCTCGTCGGGTATCATGGACAAGTTACGGTAATAGTAGTCTCGCGTTCGCTTGCTCTTCTCCAACACTTCGCCTTCCAGTCTCGCTTCTCTCAAGGAATCTAGGTACTGTGCAACTTCTAAAAGCTTGGCTTTCGAGAGATTCCTAAACGGGTAGGCACGGTGAAAAATCTTCAAGACTTCGTCGACTGTAGCAGTTCGTTTGTCCATTAGAATGCCGACTATCTGATGAGCTACTACATCCAACGCGTTTTCGTGAATCAAGAGGGGTTCAAGTTGTCCTCTGCGGGCTCTCTGCGTCGCAGCCAAGGATTCCAGAACGTCTTCGGAGAAAGCTGTCATGATAACTCCCTTCGAGACAAGGTCCAAGCGGTGCCCACTCCTCCCGACTCTCTGGATTAAGCTGCCGACTCGCCGCGGAGAAAGGTACTGGACCACTAAGTCTACTTGTCCGATGTCTATGCCCAGCTCCATGGTGCTGGTGCAGACGATGGCTTTCAGTACGTTTGCTTTGAACTCGTCTTCGATCAGCGTTCTCTCTTCTCTGGACAATGAACCATGGTGTACGGCGACGTTGTCTGTGAGGAGACCAAACTTGTGTCCCAGCATCTCGGCGTTGGTTCGGCTGTTCACAAAGATGAGTGTAGAAGTGTGGTTCCTAACCAAATCGAGCATGCGTCTGATTCTCGCTGCAGCTTCAGGCGCCGTGTTCAATTTTTGAGCCAAATCATGATCTGCGTCCGCCACAGCTGGATACTCGATGGTGTATGTGTAGCCTTTTGGAAACGCAACCTCCACGACTCCGACGGGTCTGCCCGTGCCCCCAACGAACTTGGCGATCTCTTCGGGGTTTTCCACGGTAGCAGACAAGCCTATCCTCTGGAAATCTTTCCCGACAACTTCGAAGAGTCTTTCCAGCGCTACGGAGAGTTGTACGCCGCGCTTGTCGGTTGCCAACTCGTGTACTTCATCGATTATTATGCAGCTTATGTGGCTCAGGTGCGTCTGCATCCGCGAGCCAGGCAAGATTGCTTGAAGGGTTTCAGGCGTGGTGACCAAGATATCGGGCGGATGGATTGCCTGTTTCCTACGGATTTTTGTCTCAGTATCCCCATGGCGAACCTGGACGGAAAGGCTAAGTTTTGACGCCCAGTAGGACATGCGCTTTATCATATCACGATTTAGAGCCCGTAGAGGGGTTATGTAGAGAACCGATATTCCCCGTCTCTTCGGTTGTTCTAGAAGCTTAGAGAACGTGGGAAGAAGAACCGCCTCTGTCTTGCCGCTTCCAGTGGGCGCGACCAACAGAACGTTCTCGCCCCTCAAAACAAGAGGAACAGCTTTCACTTGAGGTTCAGTGGGTTCTAAAAGCCCCGATTCTCTCAAAACGTCTTGAACGGGCTTTGCCAACAGCTTGAAGACTCGAGTTTCTTCTCCCAACCCAAGAAACCTAACGTAGAAAACTCGCGTACTTGCTGATAATCTTTTGGCAGAAGAAGGTCTGACTGAAAAAATCGAGTCTCTAAAATACGTTAGGGAAAGAAAATTTTAGGCTGTGAAACTGAGTTGTCTACGGTTCGGAAGGCTGGGTTACGTAAGCCCACACGGTTACTAGCAGCACTGTCAGGAAGGCGCCGGCAAACCCTGAGAGAACCCACTCCAACATGGTAGTTGGGAAGATCAGCATGGCAAGCCACGGGATAACGTATTTTGCCGTGAAGTTAGCGATGACTCCGGCTATGAATCCGAGCAGCCCAAACATGGCGAATATTCTTATTCTATCATTCATCCTTTGTCACCTTGACCTATCATACTACTAGGGAACTCTTTTTTAGATTAACTGACACAAAACTGTCTATAAACGCAAACAAACCCTGCAGCTCTTTTATTGCGAAGTTTAAAGCTCAAAACAATTCTGAAATCGCCCATACTGCCACATATATACGTATGTGTTTAGCGCATAATAACAATGTAATAATACGCTTTTAACACCCTCCTCTTTCTTTAAGGAGGTAAACAGAATATGTCAGAAAGATTTGCTAAACGATGGGAAGAAGCCCCAAATCAGCAACCATTTACCACGAAGATCAAGGAATCTCTGAGGCCGCCAGGTCCACTGAAGCCACGACTCGACTTTGCCATCAGACGCATCGAACTCCAAGTCCAGAGACTCGACCAAGCGAGTGAACGCTTCTCCGACCGTGACCAGAAAATCTTCGCCAGAATAGTCGAAGCATACACAAAGCATGACATGGCACGCGCAAACGTTTTCGCGAACGAGCTTGCCGAGATCAGAAAGATGGAAAAGATGATAATGCACGGCAGGCTTGCCCTAGAACAGATCGTGCTTAGACTTAGGACAGTTTCTGAACTAGGCGACATCGTGACAACCCTTGCACCCGCAGTCAGCGTGCTCAGCACTGTGAAGAACGGTATGGCAGCGATATTCCCTGAAGCCGAGAGAGAACTGGGACAGATCGGAAACTTGTTGAACGGCATAATAATCGACGCTGGTCAAAGCTCCGGGTTGACGATAAACTTCGAATCCGCAAACGAAGACGCGCAGAAAATCCTTACAGAGGCATCTTCAGTAGCAGAGCAGAGGATCAAGGAGAAATTCCCAGAGTTACCCACGGGCATGCCAGAGGTTGGAGAGAAGAGCGCCACCAAGACCACTTAGGCACACTGACAGCACAGGTGATTTACAATGGCAGAATCGACCCCCAACCTTTTTACTTACCTCGGCAAACCCGTGAAGGACGAGTACGGACACATCATCGGCACCATGGCGTCATTCCTAGTCACGCCTGGAGGAAGGATAAACGGAGTATTCATAGAACACGGCGACGGACACATCAGACAGTACTCGAGCGACCAGATAAAGACAGACAAAGACGAAGTTGTATTATTCGCGCCGCTTAAGATGAAAGCCAACAGCTTCTGCGACCAAATACCGCTCCTCTGGCGAAAAACCCAAGCTATCAAAGACTTGAACGAGAAAAAAAAGATTCCCGAAGACATGTACGGAGACT
>CAZPDY010000125.1:4245-4673 GCA_964585455.1 uncultured Candidatus Bathyarchaeia archaeon
GCCGGCTGGGCGGCTGCGACCGTGCTCGAGCGGCTGAAGACGGAAGCCGAGAGCACAACTGCAGATGTGGAGAAGGAAATCGAGCGTTGCACTCAACGAGTCAAAGAACTAAACTCAGCCCTGATTAATTTGGAGATCGAGCGGGAGATAGGACAGATTGACGAGGAGTCTTATCAAACTGCTATAGAGATGATAAAAGAGGGGTTGAAGCGAGTCGTCGCAGAGAAGAACGACTTTGAAACGCTGAAGAGCAAATTATCCAACATGCTCCTAGGTGAAACACAGAAAGAACTGGTAAAAGAAAAAGAAGCAGCCCTTCCTCTTCCAAGCAGTGAATCTCTAGACACTTCTCTTCCAGAACCCCCAGAGTCCACTGAAGCCTTAGGAGAATCCCCAGTCATAGTATACGTGAAGAACGTCGACAAACC
>CAZPDY010000126.1:0-4602 GCA_964585455.1 uncultured Candidatus Bathyarchaeia archaeon
GGCACTGGAAGTGGATCATACTCTGGTACAAACAACCCCGCTTCTGTCACTATGAATGGCCCAGTAGACGAGGTAGCGTCTTGGTCGCATCAATACCGACTGACTATGGCCACAAACTACGGGACAACAACGCCCTCCGTGGGAGAGCATTGGTATGATGCTGGCACAGTAGTTGAAATCAACGCTACGCCTCCAAGCACTGTTGCGGGGGAACGATATGTTTGGACTGGTTGGACGGGAACTGGATCAAGTTCCTATACGGGTTCGAACAATCCTGCTTCCGTTACCATGAACGCACCTGTCACTGAAACGGCCTCTTGGACACACGAATATCGACTAACAATTTCGACTAACTTCGGTACCACAAGCCCGATTGCTGGGGAGCATTGGTATGAAGCCGGATCAACCGTTGAAATAAGCGCAACGCCCCCAAGTGTTGTTTCTGGCGAACGATACGTATGGAATAGTTGGACTGGAACGGGTACAGGTAGCTATACGGGGTCAAACAATCTAGCTAGTATAACCATGAATAGCCCTATCACTCAAGTAGCCTCTTGGACTCATGAGTATCGATTAACTCTGTCAACAAACTTCGGCACGACGACACCATCAGTAGGAGAACACTGGTATGCTGCAGGCTCGACTGTTGATATCAGCGCTACGCTTCCGAGCAGTGTTTCAGGCGAGCGTTATGTTTGGAATGGCTGGAGTGGTAGCGGGTCAGGTTCCTACTCAGGCTTAAACAATCCTGCCTCTGTCACTATGAACGCTCCGATAACTGAAACAGCATCATGGTCACACGAGTATAGGTTAACTATGTCAACAAACTTCGGCACCACAACGCCATCCGTTGGTGAACACTGGTATGCTGTAGGATCAACAGTTGAAACAAGTGCAACAGCTCCAAGTACTGTCACCGGGGAACGCTACGTCTGGAGCGGTTGGACAGGCACGGGCACAGGTAGTTACACGGGATCAAACAACCCAACCATAATAACCATGAATGGACCCATTACCGAAACGGCTTCTTGGACGCATCAGTATTACCTGACCATAACACACACATCGGGCGGAATCACCAACCCGCTTAGCGGTGGGTGGTACGACGCAGGGGCCTCAGTTCTTGTTACAGCTATGCCTGACCCAGACTACGTGTTGAACCGTTGGGAACTCGATGGCTCGCCAGTGGGCTCAACAAATCCTTACGACGTGCTCATGAACTCCGCTCACACGCTTCATGCAGTGTTTGAATACTCACCCCCGCCTCCCACAAACTACTACCTGACCGTGAAAACCGACCCCATCGGCATCACGTCTATTTCAGGTCAGGGCTGGTATGATGAAGGTGAGGATGTTACCCTCACTGCTCCAAACTATGTAGACGTTTCAACGGGTACCCGCTACAGATTTAGCTACTGGGATGTCGACAGCGTTTCAAGAGGCGCTGGAGTCAATCCCATAACGGTAAACATGGACGCCAACCATACTGCCACAGCCCACTACACACTGCAATACTACCTGACGGTCACCTCCCCCTACGACACACCTACCCCGGCCAGCGGCTGGTTCGACGGTGGAACGTCTGTCATATCCTCGGTCACTTCGCCCGTGTCTGGATCTACGGGCACTCGGTACGTGTGTACAGGCTGGACGGGAACTGGAAGCGTTCCAGCGTCAGGAACAACGACTACCACAACCTTCACAATGAATGCGCCTTCCAGCATTACGTGGAACTGGAAGACACAACACTACCTCAAGGTGAAGACTGACCCATCGGGTATCGTTACTATTCCAGGCGAAGGCTGGTATGACGAGTCTACGAATGCGCCCCTCACCGCACCGTCAGTCTACGGCTACGAGTTCCTCTACTGGGACGTAGATTACGTTCAAAAGGGCAACGGCGTAATGTCAATCTCTGTGACCATGGACGCGCCTCACACCGCCACAGCCCACTACAGGCAAGAGCAACCTCAAAATTTCGGAGGCACCACAGTTTCGTTAAAGTCGCCCCTACTCCACACTTGGATAAGCCTGAACGCTATGCTAGCAGTTGCAATTTTTGCGACAGCATTCTGGATAAAGAAACGCCAGAAGAAAACAAGTTAAACCCCTTAATCCTTCAAGGTCCTAGAAGGAAAAGCTTTCTTCTTTGTATTTACGTGTGATGATAGAAGTGCGGATTCTAAGCACACCGGGGAGAGGCGCTACGAACCGAGCAATAAACGAATGCAGTTTCTCTTGATCCTCCGCCACTATTTTAGCAATCACGACTAATTCTTCAGAGAGCGAGGTGAAAACCTCCGCGACCTGTCCATACTTAGCCAACTTTTCAGCGACTCTTTCGCTTTCTTTTGGGTCAGTAAAGATAGTTAGGATGGCGGTTAGAGATTTCACTCCGGCTTTTTTTTGGTCGATGACGACGGCGTATTTCTTGACGATGCCGTGCTCCTCCATCTTCTTCACCCGATCATAAACAGTGGAATGCGCCAAATTCAAGCGCCGTCCGATATCCGTGTAAGACAGGCGAGCATTCTCTCGCAGAATCCGTAATATAGCCCAGTCCACTTCATCAAGGGAAGCCGCTCGTTCCTTCGCCTTCATAACTGGTCCTTCTCAGAAGGAGGTTTTAGAGTTCTCGTGATTTATCCTTTGTCATTGGCAGAACGTCGAAAAACTCACTGAATTCCGACGATTTTATAAATGAATAAGCGTGGCAGATGGAGAATTATTTCGGAAAACTGTAGGAACAGCTCTCAATTTTTCTACAATCCTTTAAAATGTTATTGTTCGAGCTACGTTTTTGCGGAATTCGTGTCGAATAGGTTTAAATCAGAGGCTGAGAGATAGAACATTGTTCTATAGAAATCCTTCAGCAGGGGTTAGTAGGGGTTAGAATGACTCAAGCTCTGAAAGTGCCGAGAGTATGGGAAATCTTGAAGCGTTTTAAGGAGCTATGCCATCGTAAGGGTTGGAAGACTTCTGACTATGAAGACATCGTAAAAACGGACGATGAGTACCACGATTTTATTGGAGCGCGAACAATCCACACGTCGACCTTCAAACGTATTGTTTCCAGCGGGAAACGTTCAGTTCCTGAAGGGAAATCCTACCGTGTGATAGACGTTGCTTATACCGCTTGGGTTTTTCAGCAGCCGCCTTCTGAGCATCTGTTAGAAGCGTTGACCATGGACTCTGAGCTCTCCAAGAAAATAGCCCTTTACGACTTGAGCGGCGTATATGAAGGTAAGCCCTTTTGTCTGAAATTGAATGCAACGAACAGTTGCGTGTTCGACGAATTCGAGAAATTCCTGAAAGAAACCTACGGCGTGGAGACGAAGCCCCTCTACGAACCGCGAAAGAGTGGGCACAAGACTTTCAAGTCGAAGCTCCTGAAAGCTCAGCTTGGCTAGAATCGACAACAAAGACATCACTATCGGTGATTTCTTAGTTTTCGTAATCGAGTTTCAAGCATTATATCACGTTAACAGAGAACGCAAGCTTTCTTAAGGACACAGCCAATACTCTTTCTCTGGGAAGGCGATGCCAGGCAAAGAAAAAGAGGGCGATGCAGAGAGAATAAGAAAGCTCGCCGAGTTCAAAGAGGCACTCGAGAAGAAGATAGCCGACGTCGAAATAGAGCTGGAAAGACTGAAAATCCTGCTAGAATTTGTCGACAAAACCTTGCTTGAAAGAGGGTTTAAGAGAGCCGAGGCTGCCAAGCCTCGACCCGTTGATGCAGCCTTGCCAGCGGTTATGGAGTATAAAACAGTCGTTCCCCTCAAAACCATTAATGGAGAGCTCTTGGCAAACTTGTACATAAGCCAGGATTCCATGCGCGTATCCGTCGCCGGCGACAAAACGTTTAACGTAAAGATGCCGCCCTTTCAGCAATTCTTGGTCGAACGGGTCTTTAATAGAATGCAGGAAAAAGATAAGGAAGCTGCAAGCAAGGGCGAGATAGACTCTGAAAAGATGTTCTCTTACGAGCTGATTCTAGAAGGTGACGTTCTTAGGGAGATTGTCGTTAAAAACCTCTCACCAGACCGACTGCGCGAATTAAAGTCGAGCATCCACTGGACTTTCGAGAAGATGTATGAAAAAACAGCTGAGAAAGGCACTTAGCATTATAAACTGTCAAGGCTTTGTTGCTCGGGTTTCTACGCTGGGACGGTCAAAATATATACTCTTGCCTAAAGCGGAGACGGGTATTCCCATGATTACGTGGGCTTCGTTCAAAAGCTTCAGCCGTTTTGCGGCGGCACCGATTCTGTACATTATTCGGTTGTCTACGTTGAGGAGGCTTGCGGTTTTCGCTGCCGAGCCCAAGGCTATTCCCATGTTCAAGGATTTGAAGATGCACGTAGGCCCTACGAAATCTTGGCCTTTCGATTTTTTGGCTTTGTCGAAGGCTTTGCATGTTGTGTAGCCGCATGCGCCACAGTTGATTCCGAAGGATTTTGGTCCTTTCACGCCCACTAGGAGCACTGCTTCGGAGTCGTGTAGGTTCTTGCTGTCACGATGGAATCCTTTGGAGTTTCTCTCCTCTGAGATTTTCTCCATTTCTACGGCGATCTCGTCTTTTTCTCTCCCGTAAACTAATGC
>CAZPDY010000127.1:0-4569 GCA_964585455.1 uncultured Candidatus Bathyarchaeia archaeon
GTTCAGTGCCAGAATGGAAGCTTATGGCGTATGTGAAATCGTGTTCTAAGACGAGGTCTCTTATCGCCTGTGTTTCTGGCTCCGAAAAAGGCGCGGGACCCCTGTAGATTTCAGATCGCGGGTTTGTTGATCCGCTTTCCCACATGTAATCGTAGTTTCTGTTCAGGTCAACGCCGCCGACCCAGTCTTCAGGATACATTCCATGAGCGTCGTTGTCTGTTCCTTCCCACCTGATGAACTGTGGGTATTGAGGGTTGGTGTAGTCTATGAGCTGTTCTATGAAGCCGTCTCCATCCTCGTCTTCAGGCGGGTCTTCGTCGACGTAGGGGTCATAGTCTTCGTTCGTCGGGCGCGCATTCTTCCTCTGCCAATCGTTTTCTTCAAACAGGTCAAAGCCGTCGACGTTCAAAGCCACGACAACGTAGATTTCACTGTTGTTGACTAATTCCCTTACAGTTTCGTTTAGAGGGTAGTTTGTGGCTGCGTACACGACGAAGTAGAGTGGTAGCTCGGCTGAGATTGGCTCGCGAGCATGATGATAGCCTACGAAGAAGACTTCGGGTTTAGGGTTTGGGTCGCCTTCGTTTGTTAGGCGTACGCAGTAGATGTCTCGGTTCTGCCAGCTTTTGCCGATTGAAAAGACGTCGATGATGTCTGGGTAGGTTTGGTTCAACGCAAGCAGTATAGCCACGATTTCTGAGTAGTTGTGGTAGTGTGTCCAATCTATGGGAGGCAAGGAAACTGGAACATACTTTTCTCCTTCAAGTTTGTCGGGAATTGTCGTGGAGGCCATTGCTTGCACGATCCTGTCTGAGTGAATGCCGAACGAAACTAGTATACATGTTAGTAGCAGCGTGAGTACTATTCTGTTGAATGTTTGTTTCAACTTCTTCACATGCTTGTAATGGTTTAAACTGGAAAATAACACTTCTGATAGCTCGAGTCTGCCTTAAGCGGTCGGTTTTTTCATCAGAACTTCGTAGAAATACCGCGTAACGCCGTCGGCTTCAAGGGAGGAAACATGCTTAACCCCTTCGATTTGGAAATAGTCTTGGAACAACTCAACGATTTGTTCCTTCTTGAAGTGATTCCAAGTTGGACCGTTTTTGTAGCTGAAGCATACCATGAAATATGTGCTTTTGGGCTTTAGGACTCTGCTGAGTTCTTCGATGAAGGTGTTTCTCGCGTTTTCTTCTACGTGGTGGAAGCAGCCGAAGTCGAAGGCAAACTCGAACTCTTCATTCTTGAAGGGAAGGTTCAAAAAGTCGCTGACGAGAAGGTTTATGTTGTCAACTTTCGCTCTGTGCGCTCTATCTCTGGCATACTTGACCGCCCCGTCCGATACATCCAGCGCCGTCATTTGAAAGCCTTGCTTCGCCAGGTAGACTGGGTTAGTACCGGCTCCGCAGCAGAGGTCCAGAGCCTTGCATGGTTTAACCTTTCCAGAAACGCCGAGCTCTACCAACGCCTTTCTGGGCTTGCCCAACTCCCACGGTAAGCTTTCAGGGCAGTAGCGGTGGTATATTCTGTCCCAACCGACTTCGTGGCGTGAGGACATGGCTGGTCGCTAATGGATAGGAGGTTCTACTAGTTGAAAGTTGCTCAGCTCCCGACCTCCACCCTTCTGCTTTCCTGAAGCGATACAAAAATAAGGGTGGAAAAATAATGCAGAAGAGGTGATAGAAATGGAAAGACCAGCGGTCATAATCATCGACATGTTGAACGACTTCGTCACCGGCGAGTTGCGTGCAGAACGAGCGGGCAGGATAATCCAGCCCCTACGAAAGCTCGTGGAAGCGGCGAGGAAACAGAAAATTCCAGTGGTTTATTCGAACGATGCTCACTACCCCGTAGACCCCGAAGTCGTCCACAAATGGGGAGGACACGCCATAAAGGGCACTCCGGGTGCGGAAGTTATTCCAGAGCTTGCGCCAAAGAAAGAGGATTTCGTAGTTGAGAAGAGAACTTACAGCAGCTTCTACGAGACGGGTCTTGAGCCGCTGCTGAGGAGCATCTACCAGGGAGAGGGCGTGAAAACCGTTATTCTGGGCGGACTGCACACGAATATTTGTGTTAGGCACACGAGCGCTGACGCTTTTTTCCGAGGCTACAAAATCGTCATAGCTAAGGATGGAGTTGAAGCCTTCACGCAAGAAGCTCACGAGGAAGGACTGAAGTACCTGAAAGACGTTTACAACGCAGAAATAAGAACAGCTGACGAGATAGTGAAGGAGTTCGAAAAATAGCAGTCGCTCCCGAAGGAGCGTGGCATCTAATCCTCGTTCCCAGACTGTCTTCTTCTGTGGACTATGATAGTCAGTAGTGTTGCTACCATGAGTAGGGGCAATAGGAGCTTCGGGGAAAACTCTGGAATCAGCGGATAGTTGTCTTGGTTGTTTTCGTCGATGACGTACGGCGTGTCCCAGATGCCAGAGCCATCAACCTCTGAGGCGTTTGGGTATCTTTCTTCGAACTCGCTCCAATAGTTGCCTTCAACCCCGTTATCCCAGAAGTTGGCGTCGCCAGAAACGTGGATGTCAACTTGCTTGGTGTTAACTGTTAAGTTGTTATGGTAGAACTGGTTGTTGGAAGAAAATGCTATCCAGACGCCGATGTTGTTGTCAGTTATGTTGTTCTCGAATACCACGTTATATTCTGACCAAGCTTCGAGTAGAATACCGCTTGTATTGCTCGCCCTTATGTTGTTGCAATATATGGTGTTGTTTGAAGATTCGGCGAGCCAAATGCCATTATCCTTACATGCTTCTATTTGGTTTCTTAAAAGGATGTTGTGAGAAGATTCAACAAGCCAGACACCTACGTTGTTATCTGTTATGTTGTTCCCCGAGATAGTGATATTCGATGAGTATTCGACATTCATGCCTTCGAGACATGCTATGTTGTTTTCCAAGACAGTGCAATTCGACGAGTAGCTAACGTAAACACCTCTTGTTCCGTAAGTCTTTGATGTTCGTGTTCTTGATTGTTACGTTGCTTAAAGCTATCAACAAGAAACCTGAGTCAGAGGGGTGTGTGAAATTTTGAAGCAGATGCCCCCCTCCGTCAATTATTATGTTACTCCTATGAATCATGATACTACCATTAACGTCACCGTGAAGGTATAAGTAACGTTGTCTGTAGTGACAATCGGCACCGTCGGAGGGTCTATGGAGCCATCAGCATTAATGACTATCCACCCGGCTCCCTTCACCTTTCCAACTTCGAAAGACACACCCAAAATTCCCACAAGTAGAGTAAAAGTCAGTAACAATACAGATTTTCTACACATAACACATCATCTAATCATATTCTTCAGAAGTATTTATTATTTGTGGAGAACCCTTTAGAATTGCTCTCTAAACGCTAAAAACCATCTGTCGTGTTCCGCAGTTCCTTGAATGTTGTTTGGAAGGTTTTGTACACGTCGTCAACGTGAAGTGTTCGGCGTTTAATCCCCTCTTGAACCACTCCCGCTGCGACTATAGCGGTGCCTACGATGTCGCTTATTGTGGGGTCTGGGAACGCTATCAACGCCAAGCCTACTTTTATGAGCCTCGACCGTTTTCCATTTCGCCACAGCTTCTGGGTATCTTTGAGCTCTACGGCTGTCCCTCTAATCGATTGCGCCAAATCTACATAGCTTTCACTCAACTCATTCAACGAATCAGCTACGGTCTTCATCTCCTCTTTCTTCACTCCGCCCCACTCAGCCTACATAATGCGCGTGCCTACAAAAAAGCCTTTTACCCCAGAAAGCATTTCAATCGACGTTCCTCTTTAAGTGGAACCGCTGCATTTTTGAAAGATAGCTGCAAATCCTATTCCCCGAACTGGAGATTTTTATCTTCAACACTTGAAAAGCTGGAACGCTCGATAGCGGAGTTGTTTCCATCATTGAGTGGAAAAGCAAAAATATTATCAGCTTTCCCAACGCAGTTATCAACCGACAAAAGAGGGTTCGACTTGGAAAAATTCGACGTCATAGTTGCGGGCGCTGGAACAGGAGGCTGCTTAGCAGCTAAGACTGCAGCCGAAGCTGGACTCAAAGTATGCCTAATAGACGCCAAAGACAAGGAGGAGATTGGACGGAAAATCTGCGGCGACGCTATAGGTAAGCATCATTTTAACAGCCTAGGCTTGAAGGAGCTAGCTGCCGACGAGCTTGAACGTGTTATGGAAGGCGTCAGAATATACTCGCCCGACAGAGGGACCAGCTATGTTGTCAGGGGCGAAAACCTTTATGGCTTTATTCTCAACAGGCATCGTTTTGGTCAAAGACTAGTGAAAGAAGCGTTGGAGACTGGAGCCGTATTATATGATAAAACTCAGGTTCTAGAACCGATAATGGAAAAAAGTTTCATACGTGGCGTGTCTGCGAAAAACCTGGAGACCGGGAAAAAGAACGAGTTGCGCAGTTCTCTGGTCGTGGAGGCTACGGGTTTCTTCTCTGCTATTCGAAAGAAGTTGAAGCCAGAAGTCGGGATAGAGGTTCGAGTGGACAACAGAGACGTAGAAGCGTGCTACCGAGAAATACGCCTCCTAAAAAAGCCGTTAGACGAGCCTTCCCTC
>CAZPDY010000128.1:0-4436 GCA_964585455.1 uncultured Candidatus Bathyarchaeia archaeon
GCTCGGAGATTTCGGGCTCCTCTTCGGGCAAGAGCCTTGGGTTTCGTTGAATAACGGTGACTTTCGTTCCTATGCTGGCGAAGAAGTGCCCGTACTCGGCAGCTATGTATCCGCCGCCTATGATTACCATGTCTTTGGGTGGTTCCTCGAGCGCCAGCAGCGTGTCACTGGTAAGATAATGCACCCCTTCTATGCCCCTAATCGGCGGTATACCCGCCCTCGCGCCTGAAACGATGAAAACCTTCTCCGCCTTAATTATTTGGTTGCCCACTTTCATCGTGTAGTCCGAGACAAACTCGCCAGTGTCCTTGTACCACTTTATCCTACGTGTGGCTTCCGCCGCTCTCCCTTGGCGCTGGCTATCTTCGGTGACCAGACCATGCATTCTACTCATTATCTTCCTGAAGTCTATCGATTTGACCACAGCGTCTACGCCTAACTTTCTTGCTTCTTGAATCGTGGTGATTACGTCGGCAGGGTAGATGAGCATCTTCGACGGAATGCAGCCACGGTTTAAACAGGTTCCCCCCATGGGACCATGCTCAACCAAGGCAGTTTTCAGACCGTTAACCACCGCGTTCGAAGCTATGGTCATGCCAGAACCCGAACCCACAACGAGGACGTCGTATTTTTCCATGAAACCGCTCTCCGCACAAGCGGTTATTACAGGCTCTGTAGGATAAGTCTTGCTTCAGCAGTTACATTTTTTCTGGCGCTTCGATGCCTATCAGGTTCAAGGCGTTCCTGAGCACTATCGTCACTGCTTCGACCAGCGCCAGTCGGGCGTCGCTCAGGGCTTTCGGCTTTGTCTTTATCACGGGCAGAGCGTTGTAAAAGCTGTTGAACTTGTCGGCTAACAGGTTTGCATACTCCGCGAGCGCGTTGGGCTTCAAGTTCTCTGCCGAATCGACGAAGACCTCGGGAAAACGCGCCAACGCCAAGACGATATCATGCTCCAGCGGCTCTACAAGCCGAGAATAATCTGGCTTATCGGGCTTCTTCGAGGCTTTTCTCAGGATGCTGCCCGCTCGTGCATAGGAATATTGGATGTAGGGGGCGCTGTTTCTCTCAAAGTTTATCACTCTGTCCCACGTGAAGACCACGGGCTTTATGGGGTCGACTTCGACTAGAGCATATTTAAGAGCCCCGATTCCGACGATTCTCGAAATCTTCAGCTTCTCATCTCCAGACAGTTGCGGAGAGCGTTTCTCGACTTCTTCCAGCGCCCTCTTCACAGCTTCGTCCATGACCTCGTCGAAGGAAATGTAGCGTCCCCTGCGACTCGACATTCTATACCCTGGTAATGTCACTAAGTTATGAGCGAAATGCGTGAGGTTCTCCGCCTCGTTAGAACGCTTCAGCGCCCACAACGCTATCTTCAACTGTTGTTGGGGTAGTTTCTGTTCCATGCCGACTACGTTGATTACTATGTCGGCTTTCTTGAACTTCCATAGCGTGTAGGGAATATCCCTCGTCGTGTAGAGGGTCGTGCCGTCCGCCCTCACCAGCGTTAAGGAGGGAATAGAATAATCTTCTTTCAAGCCAAGCCTCTGTTTCAGCTTGTAATCTTCTGCAACGCGGTCAGCATCAAATTCCAGAACAGGACCTTGCTGAAAAACGTAGCCCGTCTCCTTCAGCGCCCCCAAAGTCTTGGTGACGTCACTGTTCCACGCGAAATCGCTCTCCCAATCCCACGAATCGAACACGATTCCTGCGCTGTTCAGAGTTTCCCGAATGCCCGATAGAGAAACTTGGCAGACTTCGCGAATCAGTTTTTTCGCTCGTTCTTCGCCCCTTTCGTATGCGCGGTTTAAGTTGTTCACGGCGCTTTCGATGTCTTCGTCCTTGCTTATTTTCTCCAAGAGTTGAGTGAAGAGTTTTGGGTGTTTGTTCTCCAGTTCAGCCGCGATGGAAATCCACTCGTCGAGTTGCTTTCTCATCTTCTGAACGGTCTCTGAGGTTGCGTTTCCTTCTCTTTCTAACGCTTTTTTGAGTCTGTTAATCTCGAGAATGCAGCTTGTTAGGGTGTAGATTAAACCGAAATAATGGTCGGGTTTTCCTTCTAGAGGAAGCTTTCCGAGCTTTTCGTATCCGTAGGCGATGACTGCTGTCTGGCGTCCCACGTCGTCGACGTAGAAATGTCTAAAGACCATGTGTCCACGTGCAGCCAATATGCGTGCGAGTGCGTCTCCTAACACCGGGTTTCTTGCTTGTCCAACGTGTAGGGGAGATATGGGGTTTGCGCTCGTGTGTTCGACGATGACCTTCAGTGGTTTTTCTGTTTTAACATGACCATAAGCAGCATCTAAAGTTCGAATTGACGTGATCGTAAGTTTCGAAAGCTCGCCGAAGTCAGCGTAGAAATTAACGTATCCCCCACCCGCAACCTTCACCTCTTTTAGGAGTGGAAAGCCCTCCCCTTCGATGTTTTCGACGACTTTTTCAGCTAATTCATTCGGCTGCTTTTTCGTTCTTTCTCCGAATTCGAAAAGGACTGTTGAGGCTAATTCTCCGAACTCGGGGTTAGGGGGAATGTCCAACAGAAGCCGCTCGGGGGAAATGGATGGGTACAGTTTTGTGAGAGATTTTCTCAGAGCGTTCTCGCATTCTTCTCGAAAGTCGCCGAAAGGATTGGCTGAGACCATGCAACGCTCACCTTAGGAGAACTCGAACGAGTTCATAAACTTCCAGAACACACTTCTCCAGACACGGTTAATAAACGTATTTGACGTGAATAGCCTTGCTATCGCTGCATTGGACACTGTTGTTTCTTTACTTTTTGGTTAAGCTCTTCTTCTCAAGTTGAGGGTTAACAGCTCCGTGAAGATTGCAAACTCTTACTATCCCCTTCTGAAGAATGTCTATGGGGGCGTGCGCAGTAATTTCTCCTTTCTCTTCGGCCTCGGCACGCTAGAATGGACTGAAGAGGGGCGCACGCAACCCAACCCCTTACTTCTTCGTTGACATGACGGAAAAACGCGCAAAGCAAAAGAAGACGCGTTATGCCCTGAGTAGTTTTGACGGAATGTTGTCTAGGTCTAAGCTTGCCCGCTTTCCCGCCGTTTTTTGCACCGTCCAATGCAGCACTTCGTGGCTCAAGACGTCCTCGATTCTGCCGTCGTGTTCGCCGAAGACGTATATCATGCCCTTTCCCGTGTCGTATATTCCGTAGATGGGTGGAAAACAGAAGTGGAATTGTAGCCTTCTCCGCATCCCGAGTGCTCTCCAGAATGAACTTTGGGGAAGAGAAAATATATTCATAGTTGCGAATCGCAAAATATTCCCAACACAGATACACTTTCATTCGTTCACTTTAAGAGCCGTCAAGACTCGTAGAGCTTTTGGCGGGCCCGCTGGGATTTGAACCCAGGATCTCCGGCTCCGCAGGCCAGCGTCCTAATCCGTACTAGACTACGGGCCCAATTATTCAGAATTAACCAGTGTTTGATGGATAAAGAATTTGGTAAGCAGGCAGTTCTCGCTAGGTTTTTTGTCCAGTCTTCTTATAGTATTCCTGCGACACCTTCATAGCCTTCTCTGCGTTCTTCTCGTCCCTGTAGTATTCAAAATGCTTTATGAAGGGGGAATCGGGGTTCAACTCAGCGTACTTCAAGAAGTATTCTCTTGCCTGTTCGAGGTTTCCTTCGTACATCGCCACTCTGCCCGCGTTCCAGTAGTTTGCCCCCGCTATCAGTGGGTTTTTGTTCGTGCCTTTCTCGTATTTTTCAGCCAACTCGACGTAGTAGCCTGCACCGTTCTTCGCCAAGGTGCCGGGGTCGGGGGACACGGTGAAGTTTACGGAGTCGCACAGTTTTTGGTCGTCTCCAAACATGTCAAAACAGGTTCTACGAAGCGACATTGCCTCTTTATCTGCTATGTGTGTCTTCTTCTCCACACTTTACCCTCCAGTGTAATCGCAAGTAACGTGCGAAAAGTATAAAACTATTGCGCTCGAAGAAAACAGCAATACCTTGCCTTTTTTCACTCTGCCCCAAGCGCTCTATCAAGCGCCTCAGCCACTCTTTCTTTTCCCATAGCCAATATGTAAGGGCCCAGTCTCGGTCCCGCGGGTGTTCCTAGAAGAATAAAATAGAGTGTCTGGAAGAACTGCCGCGGCGGTATGCAGTGTTTTCTAGCGGTCTCGAAGATTGCGCCTTGAACGGTTTCCGCGTCCACTTTTCCCTTGAGGGTTTGAACGAGCTCCTTCATTGCTTCTGCCTCGTTAGCTGTGAGAGTTAGTGAGGTTTCTTTGATTTCCCCAAAGTCTTCGTTCCAGTTCGCCGCGTATTCAATTCTCTCCTTCAAATTGGCAAGGGGCATTTCCTCGTCTTTTGAATAGCCGTATTCCTGCAGTTTCTGGACGACGTATTCAGCTTCTCTGCCTTCCGGGGCAACTTTGACCAGGTAAGCTAGGAGGTTGTAGGGTACGTGGATAC
>CAZPDY010000129.1:0-4428 GCA_964585455.1 uncultured Candidatus Bathyarchaeia archaeon
TACATGAGCCTAACCAACGATGGAAACCTTAGTTTCTATGAGGGCAGGGTCCGAGTAAAAGACGCCCAAGGAGCCATCGTCGCCGAATTTCCGCAAGAGGAATACATGGACTACGTCGACGAAAAAGCCTTAGAGTGGACGTACTCCAAGTTCGCTTACTTAAAGAAACAAGGGTGGCCGCAGGGCATAATGAAGGTTAGTTCTACGGCGAGGATGAACGTTGTAGACGACGTGGACACTCCGTTGGCGAGACAGGAGTTCCTCGAATTCAAGAAAGCTTACGGAGTCTCGGCGCACGAGACTTTGCTTTTTGACTATGCTAGGCTGATTGAGTTGCTCCATGCTTGCGAGAAGGCGCGAGAGCTGCTCGAGGACGACTCGATTACCAAGCCGAAGGTGAGGGTGACGCTTGCGCCCACAGAGGCTGAAGGAATCGGCGTGGTTGAAGCTCCGAGGGGGACGCTCATGCACCGTTACTCTTTTGACACACATGGAAAGCTCAAAGACATAAGGCTCATAATTCCCACTCAAGTCAACAACGCGGCGATTAACATGAGCGTAAAGAGCGCCGCAGAAAAATTCATCAAGGGAGCAGAAGTGAAGCCTGGCCTCCTCAACAAGGTTGAGATGGTTGTTAGGGCATATGACCCGTGTATAAAATGCGCTTCTAGAACAGTTGGAGAGGGTAGTTGGTTGCGAGTTGAGATTCGGGACAACAGTGGTAAGCTTTTAGAAGTCCTATAGCCCTTGCTGCGTGATTTTTATCGCTTGGTTTGGGCAGTTGACTTCGCAGATTCTGCAGAGAATACATTTTTCCTCAGAGATGATTACGGTCTTGGTCTTCTTGGGCTTTCGTGACACCATTTTGACTTCGAAGATGTTGACGGGGCAAAGGTCGACGCACACTCCGTCGCCCCTGCATTTATCATGGTCTATGTAAACTTTCAAGGAGCATCGAGTTGAAATCTGGCAGGCGGTGTTTTATTAACGTTTCAGTTTCTTCTGTCTATCCGCCGGGTGCGCCGTGGAATGGAACGTTTTTCCAGAGGATTTCCCACCAGTCTTCTTCTGTTATGGCTTCCTTCTTGACGACTAGGTCCATGACTTTGTTGAGGAGTTCATGGTGTTTTTTCTCGTCGGCTACTATCGATTCTAGGAGAAATCTGACTTTCCTGTCTTTTATTCTTGGCATGATTTTGTCTAGGTCGGAGATGGCTTTTTCTTCGTCTACGATGTGCTTCTCGGTTACTTTCTCGATTTCTCTGTATTCCTTGTCTGTTAGTGCTGGGGTGACTGCAGTAATGGAGATGGCTGCGTTGTAGATTCCAGCGTGTTTCTGGGAGTCGAAGGCAATAGCCCTCAAAACTTGCTTCACGATGGGGTTTTTCACGTTCTTGAGGCTATCGGTTATCGATTCAACGATGTGATGTTCAAGCTTTATCTGTTCTTTGAAGAATTCCACCATTTCGTTCTTCGACATCTAGCTTCTCTCCATTCTACTAACTGCTTTTAGAGAAATGTAACCCCTATTAAAGATGACGTCTCAAGACCTGACTGAATTTCTTTAACATGCTCTTCGATTCTTCTTGCCGAATCGAGTCGTCTTAGAACTATAGATTGTTCACTCCTAAGCAATTTGCGAAATCACAACTAACGTTCCGATCACCCAGCAGTAAAACGCGAACCAATGGAACCTCCGCCTAATGATTATTTTCTGCAAGACTTTGAGCGACAAATACCCCACTATCATCGATGCGATGATCCCAATAGCTACGGCAGCCACGTCGAGTTCACCAACGAGCAAGCCCAAGTCGCCCGACTCTGCCACTGTAGCGCCCAAAACCGCTGGAATCGACAACAAAAACGAGAACCTAAAAGCCGTTTCTCTCCCCACCCTACGCAATAACCCTGCGGAAATCGTGGCTCCACTTCTTGAGATTCCTGGTGTTATAGATATGCCCTGAGCAATGCCTATAAGCAACGAGTCCAAATGGCTTAGAGCCTTATCGCCCTCCCTCCGTTCGGAGAAGAAAAGCAAAAACCCAGTGGCAAGAAGAGCTACACCCACGACGAGCAAGTTGTCGAAAAAAGACTCGAACAACCCCTTGAAAGCGTAGCCGATGATTGCCGTAGGTATACTGCCAACGACGACGCAGATGCCCAGACACCCCCATTCAGAACCAAAATCCCGCCGAGCCAAAGCCACTAAAACCTTCATGATGTCTTTTCGAAAAAAAGCCGCCACAACAACAAGCGTGCCCAGATGGAGAAGAACGTAGAAAATCACAGGTGGCTGCCAACCAAGTAACTCCTTAACCAAAGCCAAATGCCCAGAACTGGACACGGGCAACCATTCAGTTAAGCCCTGAACAACCCCGAGGATAACTGCCTCGATGAATGAAACCATGGCTTCCCAGTAGTTTCACTCTGCATATTAAACTTCGCAGAAACCCGTGAACCCGTCATGTTTGGAGCCTAATAGGACTGTCTAGACTAGCCGAGGACACACGCCTTTACTTCTCTTTCTCCTTGTTTTTCACCATCGGCAAAGCCGCCAACATCACCGCCCCACTGTCCACCGCAGGCTTCAACAAATTCTCGCCGCAATACGGGCACAGTCTGAACTCTGCCAGAATCTCCCGCCCACAGGCAGGACAGAGCTTGTACTTCTTAACCTCTCTCTCCAAACGTTTGATCATCTTTTTCAAGTCCTCAACGTCACTCTTCAACTCCTCCACGCCCTTACCCAAGGGCTCAAGGCTCAGGACTTCGCCGCGTACGTTGAAAACAACGTCCCTCAACCCAGCTAACAATTTGCTGTTGTTTTCTAGGGTCTCGCTCATCATCTCTAAAACACTCGTCTTGGTCTCTAACAACTCCACATCAGCTTGGTTATCTTTTTTCCCGTCCTCAAGCATCTTTCCCAAGAAAGCCTCCACGGGATTCCGCAGCGCCACGACCGCGGTTCCTCCCCATAGCAGAAGTGTCGCAATCAGCGAGCACATCATGTACAGGAGAGGGTTTACCGTCCCGATCAGCGTAGTGAAGGGGTAAATCGTTAAGAACCACGATTCACTCTCGTTGCCTACTAACCATAAGAAACCATCAAGAGCGTGTAATCCCGCCAGAAAAGTCAAGGAACCCAGAATCCAGACAGCAACGCCCTTCCTAACCATGACGGAACACTCCTCTAGATAACAACTCTAGAAGAAAACTACATCCTTCATTGATTAAGCCACTATTCTTGTGGACAACATATGTCGAAAACCGATATATTACAGCCATAGGAAGACGGCTAGTCTTAAATACGGTCGTCCTTTTTTCTTATGAAGCGTGGTCTATATGGAATTCAAGGCGGTGCATTACTCTGAAGTGAAGGCGGACGAAGTGACCGAATGCGGCGCTGACGGAACAAAGATTCGCTGGCTAATAACCAAGGATTACGGAGCGGAGAATTTTGCTATGCGCTACTTCGAAATGGCAAAAGGAGGACACTCACCTCACCATTCTCATGACTGGGAACACGAAGTTTTCATTCTGGAAGGTGAGTGCCTAGTTATTTGTGGCGAGCAGCGCAGGAAAGTTGGCTCTGGCTATGCAGTTTTCATTCCACCCAACGTTATGCACCAGTTCAGAAACGAGGGAACTGGCAATCTGAAGTTTATCTGTCTCGTCCCTCACCACAAATAGTCATTCAATCCCTTAGCTTTCCCAGGAATCGGCAGCCTCATCCAAAAAATCTTCTACTACTCGGTCTCTGAGAGATTGTCGAGGGGGTCACTCCAGTTTTTCATTGCTTTCTGAGCAATTAGTAAACCTTAATTATGTATCTGAGTCGAGTGTAGAAGATTATTTTTAATATGGATTTTTGAGTCGCAAAGGTTAATGGTCTACCACCATGACTTTTTCGGCTGAGGTGAAAATATTTGAACAGTGTTTTATTTCAAGCTTGTAAGGAATTAATCGACGATGCAAAAGCTGGGAGCTCTGACATGGTGTTCAAGGAGATCTGTTTGGAGATTTTAGCTCGTGCAAAGAATGTTCTGGAGAGTGGAGAGTTCAAGGCTTTAAAAGAGTACGCTTCTGAACGGATGCTGGAGAAAGCGGTAATGTCGATCGACGTCATAAGGTAGTATTGTTCTTAACCCTAATGGAGAAATCTTCCGTGCAATCCCTTCTTTTCTTCTTTCAGGAGCGAACGACAATTCTATTGGGTGGAATTCTAACCAATACGGACCTACCCCCTACCCTTTTCTCAAGATCGGTCGTATCCAGTCATTCTAAGAAGGCACTTGCAACTTCACCGATGCCATGCCTGAACTTCGATCCTGGCAAGGACCTCGATAATGGCTGAAGTGTAGAGGATTAAACTTTACCCCCTCGCTCGCTCGCTCGCTCGCTCGCTCGCATTCACAACATCACTCACGC
>CAZPDY010000130.1:0-4345 GCA_964585455.1 uncultured Candidatus Bathyarchaeia archaeon
TAGGAGCATGTTGGGCTCCTTCGATCAGTGACATTGGCTATCACCTTGACATCGAAGTCCAATTCACCAATGTGATCGATTTCCTACCCACAGAAAAACTGAATATTTTCACCGGAGCCCTTGGAGACGAGGACTTGAAAGTAGATTATTGGAATGGGACTGGATGGCAAAACCTTGCCACAGGTTTGACCGCGCACAGTTGCAACGAATATGCCGTCTCGTTGACTTTGACGACTTTTACTATAAGATTCAGGGGCGGAACCACCGTGGGAGACTTGACCCAGGATCAATGGCAAATCGATGCCTCGCTATTGAGGGTTGAAGGTGCCGGAAGCAAAGAAGATGCAGTCGATAACGATACATCTAATGTGGATTCTTCTGCTGATCTGGGTAGTCTGGTCAGTTTTGACAGCATGAAGGCAATCGATTCAGTTTATGCTAGTCTAACGGAATCGCCACCTGGAAATATAGCGTACATAAACAGAGCAGAAGCAAGTGCTACTGATGGAACATCTGCACAAGTCAATAAACCAACTAATACGCAACAGAATGATTTCATGATAGCATTGCTTGTATCAACTATTGCTGCTGATACCGATGGTTCTACGATGTTTTCTGCTCCTTCCGGTTGGACAAATGAGTATGATTACATTCAAACTGCCACCTCTGGGCAGCATGTCTATATCTATTGGAATGTTGCGGGTGGTTCAGAACCTACAAGCTACACTTGGACATGGACAAGTTCTTGTGGCTGGGTAGCCCAGATTACCACCTTTAGGGGAGTAGACACCAGTTCTCCTATTAATGTAGAAGGAACAGTCAACCAAGAATCCAGCTCTTCCCCATTGAGCCCGAGCGTAAGCACAACTGTGAATTATTGTATGGTCTGGCTCTACGATGTATCTGATGATGACGACGTCCCGGCTACCGGTGGTGCTCCAAGCGGGACAACTTGGATTGACCAAACAGAAATAGCCACCCCTGGAGACGGTATAGGTATCTCAACGGCCTATTTTGTCCAGGCGTCCGCTGGTGCAACAGGTAACAAGGACTGGACTCTAGATGCAATTGAAGAAAACTCTGGTCAGCAATATGCACTTAGACCTGCCCCTATTGACTGCAAGTTAGATCAAGAAGTTCAGTGGACAGGCATTCAATATCTGCTACCGAATGGAAATCTTTCAATTTATGGCGGAACTATGGCGGCCGAAGACATAAAGGTCGATGCTTGGAATGGAACTGGTTGGGAAACAGTGTTCACAGACCTATCATCTGGATGGAATAATGCATCAGTAACAGAGTGGCTGACAAGTTCCACTTTAACCTTTAGATTTAAGGGTGGAACCGAGACAGGGGATTCAAGTCAAGATACATGGCAGATAGACATTGCCCTAATCCATATTTGGCACGACGGTGGAGCAAACTATGAACTCAGCCTTGAGGTGCAATGGACGAGCGCAGATTACGCCCGGACAAACGAGCAGCTTTGCATTTATACTGGAGCAATGGGTGCCGAAGACATTAAGGTTGACGTCTGGAACGGTTCTGCGTGGATTAACGTCTTCACAGACTTGACAGCCAACAGCTGGAACAACGTCTCGGTGGTTTCTTACCTGTCCTCGGCAACATTCACGATCAGGTTCAAAGGCGGCACCGAAACCAGCGACACTAACCAAGACAGCTGGAACGTAGACGCAACACTCCTACACGTTTGGAGCAGTGGAGCTACATTCAATTATGTCCTCAAGGTGAACAACACTGTTACAGATGCTTGGCAGATTAGACTTAAGAGATACGCCGAATCCAACATCAACCGACTGCAAAACTGCACAGTCTACTTCCACAACGCTTCAGATGGCACTTCACGCCAAATCTACGTTCAAAATGGATTATACACCAATCAGACTGGACCATGGTACGATTTAGGCGGCTTAGAGACTATTTACATAACCATAACCGTGGAAGCAAACAGCATAGGAATATCATACATCTACACGTATCTTGAAATTCTCACCCCTAATACATCAGTGTATGCACAATACATCATAGCATTCGAAATTACCTAGAATACAGATTCACTCTGCGTATTCCCGCATCATTAAACCTATAACAAAGCACACAGCAAAAATGTAGTGATCGGAAATGCTTCCATATGACGCGGTTTTCCTGGTGCCCTTTGCAGTAGTCACTTTATCCCTAACACTCTACTTCACACTTCTCATGAAACTCAAACCAACCACCGAAACCAAGCTATCAACATACATAGAAGAACCCGCGGAGAAAAAGCCACAAAAGAAGAGTCGAACGCTCTCGGCAGTCAAGACCACGGAGCCCACGCCGATAAGGGATGACACCGACGAAAAAGAATGCCCACACTACGTAGGCTACCTCACAACATTGCCAAAGGGCAGCGGTTTTCCAGACGAATGCTTCGGGTGCCGAAAGGTTATACAGTGCTTAAGAATAGAACCCACAAAAGTCATAGAAAGCTTCTACCTCACGTCCCCAGAGACAAAATAGTAGCTATAGGCGCGCATCTTGCCTTTTCCTTGGGAATGAGGTTATATACTATCAGGCATACGGGCGGCTAAGAAAACATGACAAAACCAGTTCTGCTCGGTGCAATGTTTAGTTTTTCCCCTAATATAAGTGAAGAGATAGCTTAGTTGTATGGCTCCGGATATTTTTCCATGCATAAATAGGCATAAACGTGTTCGGCATGTCAAGGCCAGAGTCCCAGCGTTCTTATGGCTTCGGCGACCCTTCCGACGCCCAACAGCAAAGCGGCAGTCCTCATAGTGGTCTCCTCCTCGTTCATGGTCTTGTAGACGTCGTTGAAGGCTTTCACCATGATGCCTTCCAGCTTTCGGTTCACATCCTCTAGGGTCCAGTGTTCTCTGGTTAGGTTTTGAACCCACTCGAAGTAGCTAGCCGTGACGCCGCCTGCGTTGGCGAGAATGTCTGGAATAAGGAATACTCCTCTCTCGTGAAGAACTTCGTCTGCCTTGGGCGTGGTGGGTCCGTTTGCGCCCTCGCCTATTATCTTCGCCCTTATTCTATCAGCGTTTTCTTGTGTAATCTGGTTTTCTAAGGCTGCGGGGATGAGTATGTCACATTTTGACTCCAGAATCTCTTCGTTGGTTACTTCTTTCTTTGCCTTCTTGAAGCCTAGGACCGAGCCTGTCTTTTCTTTATGCTCGAACACTTTGTAAGGGTTCAAGCCCTGCGAGTTGTAGATTCCCCCTCTGGAGTCGCTCACAGCCACGACTTTGGAGCCCATATCGTACGCTATTTTAGCTGCGTTCCATCCCACGTTGCCGTAGCCCTGCACCGCCACCGAAGCCCCTTTCATCTTCACTCCCAAACGTTTCGCGGCTTCTCGTACGCAGATTAAGACTCCCAGAGAGGTTGCTTCAGCTCTTCCTTCAGAGCCGCCTAAGATTATGGGTTTTCCGGTGACGCATTCGGGCACGCTGTAGCCCGTAAAGCGGCTGTAAGTGTCCATTATCCACGCCATGGTTTGGGCGTCAGTGTAAACGTCGGGCGCGGGCACATCTCTGTGTGGTCCGATGAAGTCGAGGAGCATGTTCGTGTACCGCCTCGTTATGCGTTCAAGCTCGGCTTTGGACATTTCCTTCGGGTTGCAGCAGACCCCGCCTTTCGCTCCTCCGTAGGGAATGTCAACTACCGCGCACTTCCAAGTCATCCACATGGCAAGCGCCGTGACCTCGGCGAGGTCAACCATTGGGTGATAGCGGATTCCCCCTTTGAAAGGGCCTCGAGCATACACGTGTTGAACTCGACAGCCCCAGAAAACACAAATATCCTCGTTGTCCATCTTTATTGGAATCGAGACTGTTAGGGTTCTTTTGGGACGCTGGAGAAAAGCGTGAACCCCAGGGTCTAGTTCCAGCATCTCTGCTGCGATTTCTAACTGTCTCAACGCAACGTCTAACGGTCCTGTCTCTTTAGCCATAAAACGATTCTCCAGATTCTGTTATTTCTTGTCGAAGCACTTAAAATTTAGGTTGCGTGTAAAGAAAAAAGGAAGAGGGGTGTTAGCTTAGGATTCTCTCGATAGCGTCTATTTCTGCGTCTTCCGCGAGCGGTATGCCCGTGACCTTTGCTGCCCTTTCAGACAGTGACATCAAGTCGTTTCTGTCTAGCAAGTTGAGTTTCCACTTTCTCGTGCCAGCCAGCAACTGCATGAGCCCCACGCCCACACGGTCGGTAAGGTAGGTGTACAGTCCCACCGCTTCCCATGGGATCTCTTTGAACTTTTCACCGTGCTTCTCCTTCAACTCAGGCGCGGCAATGTAGAACTTGTCAGGCGTGTCACCATATC
>CAZPDY010000131.1:0-4310 GCA_964585455.1 uncultured Candidatus Bathyarchaeia archaeon
GTCTTGGGCAGACTCCACGACGCCGCAGACAAGGACGAAAACTTGATGCCCACGATAATCGAAGCCGTAAAAGCTTATGCCACCCTGGGCGAGATAACAGATGTCCTCAGAAAGGTCTATGGGGAATATAAGGAGCTAATAGTGGTTTAGGGAGAGTTGACACGTTGAACGAGAAAAAAATCCGAGTCCTCATAGCAAAACCAGGCTTAGACAGCCACGACCGCGGCGCAAAAGTCGTCGCCAGAGCCCTAAGAGACGCCGGAATGGAAGTCATCTACACCGGGCTTCGACAAACCCCCGAACAGATAGCGGAAACCGTCCTCCAAGAAGACGTCGACGTCCTGGGATTGAGCATACTGTCAGGCGCCCACATGACCCTCTTCCCAAGAATAGTGAAGCTGATGAAAAAGAAAGGGTTGAACGACGTCCTCGTGTTCGCCGGCGGCATAATACCCGAAGAAGACATCCCACCCCTAAAGAAGCTTGGAATAAAAGAAATCTTCGGACCAGGAACCCCAACAGAAACCGTCGTCCGCTTCGTAAGAGAACACGTATAAAAAAGTCGCTGAGAAAATTGGTTACCGCCCAACAGCTTGCTGATGCGGTGCTGAGAGGAGAACACCGAGCCATAGCAAGAGCGATTACCTTAGCTGAGAGTGGCTCTCCGGAAGCACCGAAAATCGTGTCCAAGCTCTTTCCCCACACCGGAAAAGCGCAGATAATCGGGGTAACAGGCCCCGGCGGGGCGGGAAAGAGCACGCTCGTCGAGAAACTCGTTAAAGAGCTGAGGCGGAGGGGCAAGACTGTGGGAGTGGTAGCCGTGGACCCCACCAGCCCGTTTTCCGGAGGCGCCTTCTTGGGTGACCGCATACGCATGCAAGACCTGAGCACCGATGAAGGAGTTTTCATCCGAAGCATGGCGACGCGGAACAACCCCGGAGGCCTAGCTCGCGCCACAAAAGACGCCGTCCGCATACTAGACGCAGCAGGTAAGGACGTAGTAATCGTGGAGACTGTGGGGGCTGGGCAGTCAGAAGTGGACATTATCAAAATCGCCCAAACGGTTATCGTTGTCTTAGCCCCAGGCCTCGGCGACGAAATTCAAGCGATCAAGGCGGGAATCATGGAGATAGGTGACATTTTCGTCGTCAATAAGGCTGACCGCGAGAACGCAAGCAGGGCGGTCACTGACATTCAAGCCATGCTGGAACTCAGCAACCAGAGGGGCAGGTGGACTCCAGCCATAGTGAAGACAGTTGCCACCACTGGCGAAGGAACCAGCCAACTGTTGGAGAAGGTTGAGGAACACAGAGAATACCTCCAAAGAGGCGAAGCCAGCTTAAGACAGAAGAGAATAGTTGAAGCAGAACTGGTAGAAGCTATTAAGGAGAAAACCGCCGAGCACGTCATAGAAGCCCTCAGGAAAGGCGGCAAGCTGGAAGAACTGGTCTCAAACATTCTAGCCAAAAAGATAGACCCCGTCACCGCCGCAGAAAACGTGGTGAAAAAACAGGTTAAGAGCAGGGACTAGGGTAGATGAAGAATCAGCGATTAGAAACAGGTTTGGTGCAGGTTTACACGGGTGACGGGAAAGGGAAAACTTCAGCCGCCTTCGGCTTAGCCCTCAGAGCTGTTGGGCGGGGGTTGAAGGTTTACATCATACAGTTCATTAAGGGTGGTTTCGACTATGGAGAGCTCTACACGGTCAAGCAGTTAGACGGTTTGGAGTTGAAAGCTTTTGGTCGCGGAAAATTCATTACCGAAAAGCCACCTCAAAAAGAGGACGTGGAACTCGCTAGAGAGGCTTTCGAGCTAGCCAAAAGAGTGGTCGCCAGTAGTGAATATGACGTTGTGATAATGGACGAAATTAACGTGGCGCTAAGCCTGAAGCTTATAGAGGTTGACGAAGTCGTTGAGTTGATGAAGAAGAAGCCAAAGCATGTAGAGCTTGTTTTGACTGGGCGAGGTGCCCCAGCAGAAATCGTAGGGCTGGCTGATTTGGTGACGGAGATGAAGGAAGTTAAACATCCTTTCAAAAAGGGCGTGTCGCCCAGAAAGGGCATTGAATACTAGCCTTTCTGAACGGTTAGCCAGAATCGTCAAACCTTTCATCGGTTAATGCGAGACCAAGGAACCCCCATTCTGGAAACTAAGATTCGTCTGTAAAAGTCGACTGCCTTATCCTCGCTGTTTGCTCCCTCGATTACCATGACACCACTCCTCAGAATGCTCACAAGAATCCCCTCCTTGGCGGTGAAGGTTACGCCGAGTTTAGCCTCAACCTTAAACTGTGCCCCTTCTTTCTTCAAAAGGTCGACGAGTTTCTTCATTTCCAAGTTCAAGTTTTCTTTCGGGGCTACGGTGAATACTCTCTTCTTGTTTCTTCCACAACCCTCTTCGACCAGAACATGCTTTAAAGGTGTTGGACGAGTCTTAGGTTGGCTTCCGCAGACGGGACAAGTTTCCACGCGTGTAACCCCTATTTCTTCAAAGCGCATCGAACCAACGTCGCAGTACAGAAGCTTGTTCCCGAGGCTCGGCTGATTTCCCAAGAGGATTTTTGTGGTTTCGGCGACTTCTATGCTCGCTACGACGCTTATGACGGAACGATGCACTCCAACCGTGCCGCATGAGGGCAAAAGGCTATCCTGAAGTTTCCCGTAGAAGCACTCTAAGCATGCAGTTTCGTGGGGAATTATCGTGGATGCGTTTCCGAAGGTTGATATGGCAGAGCCGAACACGTAGGGGATTCCTAGCTTGACGCATGCCCTGTTTACCGCATAACGGGTGTTCATGTTGTCTAAGCCATCGACGACGACATCGACCCCCATCAATGTTTCGTCAGCGTTACGCTCGCTGAAGGAAAGGGGGAGGGGCTCAAGCGCCACGTAGGGATTCAACCTCTCCAGCCTCTTTACGGCCGCTTCTGCTTTGGGAAAGCCGATGACGTCAAAGTTGTAGAGATGCTGCCTCTGTATGTTGGATTCTTCGACGACGTCTCGGTCGACCAGCTTCAAGTAGCCCACGCCCATAGTGGCGAGTTGAGTGGCAATCGTGGAGCCCAAGCCGCCCAAGCCCACTATGCAGACCCGTGCCTTTTTCAGCTTCAGCTGTCCCTCGAGACCAACATCGTCCAGCATCATCTGCCTCGAGTAGTACCGCAACTCCTCGGCAGAAAGCTTCTCGTATTTCTCGAGCATGTGCTTCAGGCGTTTCTCCATCCTCAGCTCATGGACATGCTCTCCAGGAGGGGGCGGTAGCTGTTTTAGATAGTCTTCTACGTCAGTCCTAGTCTTCGATGTCCTTCGTCTCTTCTCGACCTTAGCCATATGAATTTCTCTCTCAGAACCCCAGCGTCTGCCTTTTATCTTGTCAGAAATATGCATAAGTTTTCCTAAAAGATTGTCGGTCAGGATCGAGAGCTAAAATTTCCGTATATAGGGCTCGAGTTCGTAGGCGTTCCGGGGTTTAGCAGAAAAGTCGAACTGCAAGTATGCTGCGGACGAGTTGAAGTAAGGCGCTCCCCTTCTGGAAAACAGCGTAAGAACCTTTCCGTTATGGTTTATCTTGAACCCGTTCTGGGCTGGTTCGTGTCCACGAATTAGCATCTTGACGCCCAGCAAGTCCAGAAACTGTTTTGTGACGTCTTCGCCGAAGAGCATCCCTGCTCCCCTGGGAGACGGATAGGTTCCCTTCAAGTCGTCAGTTGGGTCATTCCAGAGCATTCCTTCAAGATGCTTTTCTTTTGGATGTCTCGAATGGGCATACGCTAAATCCTCCAGACGGGAAGCCCCGCTGGGTACTCCTCCGTGAATCATAACGCATAGCCCCTCCACGAGGACAGTAGTGTGAAGGTGCTGGAACAGTTTACGAACCTCCGAGTAGACAGTCACGCCGCCTTTTCCAAACCTCTCCCGCATGTTCTCGGGCAGGTCATGGGGATAGGCTAACAGGTCGTCTGGACCTTCATGGTTACCCCGCATGAGCACTACTTTTTGTGGGAAGAGCCGCTTAAGCCCCAGTACAACGTAGTAGACTTCTGGGGAATAGGGCCCTCTGTCTCCGTAGTCTCCGAGAAAAACCAGAAGAACCTCCGTGCCTCGCGAGGCTTTCTCCATGAACTCAGAGGTTTTTAACATGTAGACGAGGCTTTCTAGGTCGCCATGTACGTCGCCGATGATTATTGCCTCTCCAGAAGGCTCTGCTCTTACTAGCCGCCCTTCGACGCTTAGCCTTCCAATTTGTCCTTTTTCTGCAGCCAAGAGTTCTGTGGATTTTTCAATTAGGTTAAGATATTCTTCGCTGTCGAC
>CAZPDY010000132.1:0-4291 GCA_964585455.1 uncultured Candidatus Bathyarchaeia archaeon
GTGTTGGTGAGGGGATGGGCAGAGCCACCGAGATGACCGTGCAAGAACTGTTCCAAGAGGAGCTGCGGCGGCGGGGAGTGAAGGTTGCGGCGGTTTTTAACATTTTAATAGCTAGACTATACTCCTAACTTAGAGGAGATAGCTTTGACGGTGGAATTCGAAAAGAAGTTTAATGAATATCTGGACAATGTCTCGAAGGCTACAACAGAACCTTCTAAAACATATTTGTTTCTCAAATTCGTTTCGGATGTTTTTGGTGGCATAAATGCTGATTATGCAGAAAGGCTCCTTCCAGAATTGGAGAGGTACATTAAAGTAAAACATGGAACCGTCGCTGTTACTGGTAGAGTTGATGTTTTTCTTGGAAACCTGATAATTGAATTTGAATCAGACTTGACAAGCAAGCTTCAAGAAGCAGAAGACCAATTGAAGCGATACGTTGCGATTTTATGGAGTCAGAGGAAACACAGAGTTGAATGGTTAGCATTAGCCAGTGACGGAATAAACTTTCGTGTTTACAGACCGCGAACCTCCATCGCATCAGGAGAAAGAGTCACTTCAGAAGATGTGCTACTGGAAGAAGTCGACAAATGCAATTTGAAAGTCATGTATAGAAAACAAGGTGTAGAATGGGTCTATGTCTGGATTGATAGATATCTTCTTTACAGGACATTAATACCGCCGACAACTGAGGAGTTTGTCAAGGATTTCGGCTTACTAAGCACTTCGTATAAGATTTCAGATGGCATTCTGAAAAATGCTTGGAATGAAGTCAAAGGAACTGGAGTTGAAACTCTATACGATGAATGGGCTAAATACTTAGAGATTGTCTATGGGACAAAGGTTCAAAGCGAAGACCTTTTCATAAGACACACATATCTTGCGACTCTTGCCAAGCTAATGGCTTTTATGTTCTACTCTGGTTTGGCGTTGCCTTCATCTGATGAAGTTGAAAGTGTTGTTTCTGGCGATGTTTTCAGGCGGTGGGGAATCTACGGTTTCTTGGAGGAAGATTTCTTTTCATGGATTTTGAAGGAAAAAGTAAGAGATCAAGGACTCAAGTTTGTCATGGACTTACTTGGAAGACTTCGGAGGTATGATTTAACAAAGCTTGAAGAAGATGTTTTAAAGGGTTTATACCAAGAACTCGTTGACCCGAAGGAAAGACACGATCTTGGAGAATATTATACTCCTGATTGGCTTGCTGAGTCAATGGCAAGAGAGAGCTTAGAACCACATCCAGAGATTAGTGTTTTAGACCCAGCTTGTGGATCAGGAACCTTTTTGGTCGCAGCAATCACAACAAAACGGAAAAAGCTTGGTAAAGAATCACCCGAAAAGGTCTTGAACCATATTCTCAGAAACGTTGTAGGGATTGATATCCACCCACTAGCAGTTATTACGGCAAAAGTAAATTATCTACTTGCACTAGGCGACCTTATTAGAAAATACAAGCATGGGAGAATCACAATTCCCGTCTACATGGGTGATTCAATCAGACTACCGAAAGAGGTGGAGACACTAGAAGAGGGAGTTGTGGCATACATAGTTAAAGGTCCTCAAGAAAAGCAATTTCGCATACCGAGAGCAGTTGCTGAGAATGCAGAGGCTCATGATGAAGTTATACAAGTTGTTCGAGATTATGTTAGAAACGTCAGAAAATTGGATAAAGAACAATTCGTCAATTTCCTTGAATTGCGAGCGCAAGCTCTTATAAGGATTTTTGATAAGAAACCAAAGATTCGAAGAGCAGTTTTCAATGCTCTTTTTGAAACTGCAAGCTCAATGTGGGAATTACAGAAAGATGAGAAAGACACTATTTGGGCATTCATATTGATGAACATTTTCAAGCCTTTATTTTTCTTTCTCAGAGAGAAGAAATTTGACCTGATTATTGGCAATCCACCTTGGTTGTCGTATAGATATGTACGAAGTACTGATTATCAGGAAGAATTGAAGGAATTCATTATCAAGGAGTATAGGCTTTTGCCGTCTTCAAAAGCTGAATTGATAACACATATGGAACTTGCTACACTTTTCTTCGCACGAACATCCGACCTTTACTTGAGTGAGAATGGGATTATTTCCTTCGTTATGCCTCGAAGTGTTTTTTCAGCAGACCAGCATGACAATTTCAGAAATGGCGCATTCACTCCAAAGCTGGGTTTTGTAAAGATTTTTGATTTGCTGAAAGTTAAGCCATTATTCAATGTGCCTTCAAGCGTATTTATTGCACGAAAGGATGTGAAAACAAAGTATCCAGTCAAGACCGCTGTTTACTCAGGTGAACTGCCCAGCAAAAATGAGGAATTAAGAGAAGCTGAAAGGTGCTTAACAATGCGCGAGACAAAGCTGAAATTAGGAGCAATCGGTGAACGAAGCTTTCTCACCGAAAAGGCTTTGAGGATCCCCAAAATGCAAAGTGATTATTACAAGAAGATATATCAAGGTGCAACTATAGTTCCGAGACAAATTTGGCTTGTTGACATCATTTCTCATCCGAAATTTGGGATTAACCTGCAAATGCCTTATGTCAAAACATCAGAGAGAGCCGAAAGACTGGCTAAAGAGGCTTACAAGAATCTATCATTTGAGGGAGTTGTCGAGCCACAGTTTTTATTCAGTCTCCTTACTGGTTCTGAAATCGTTCCTTTTGGTAGTTTGGCTCCTCTAACAATTGTTGCACCCATCGAACCCACGAATACAAAATACCGCTTAATCGACTCAAAGGAAGCTGAAATAAGAGGTTTCTTAAATCTCAAAAAATGGCTTAATCGGGCAGAACTCGAATGGAAGAAGAGAAGAGAAGAAAAGGCTGAGAAGATGACAATCTATCAGCGTCTAAATCGCCAAATGGGACTAACAAAGCAAAATCCTAAAGCGAAATACAAGGTTATATACAACACATCTGGAACTTACTTGGTATCTGCTGTTGTGGAGAATAGAAAACCAGTTGTTACGGTGAATGGTGCAGAACTGCAATTAAACGGGATTATTATAGATCACAAACTCTATTGGTACGAAACGAATAACGAAAGTGAAGCGTACTACTTATCAACAATACTAAATTCAGCAATCATTGATGAAGCAATAAAACCTGCTCAATCGAGGGGATTGTTCGGTCCTAGAGATATTCACAAGAAGCCTTTTGAGATTGCAATTCCGAAATTTAATTCACGAAATAGCATTCAAAGAGAGCTTTCCAGACTTGGCAAAGTTTGCACTTCAGAAGTTGAGAAGACATTACCAGACTTGGCAAAAGAATACGATTCTATTGGGTGGATTAGAAAGAAGATAAATGAAACTCTGAAGACACATCTCAATCAAATAGATGACTTAGTCTTGAAGTTATTCGAGGCAAATGAGGAAAAAGGAACATTGAAAGCCTTTACAAACTAACTCGACTATCTCTACCCCGCCCTAGCCAACGGCATCCAACAACTAAAAACGCTCATGCAAGGATAGAAAGCAGAGTCGCTACTCCAACCGCAATGTCTAAAAGCTTAGGACAGAAAGAGGAACTCCCTGAAAACGGGGTTCAAACATGTCACAAGGCCTAAACACCCTTCAACTGCTCGAACACGACGACAAAAACAAACTCTTCAAAGTCAAAGACCTAGAAACAGGAAACACCTGCACCATAGAAGATACGTTCGCCGAAATGTTCGGCATGTGGGTAGGACGAGTCCTAATCACCGCAGAAAACCAAAAATGGGCAAACACCGCAGCCCAAACCGCCACGGGCTTCGCCTCCTCAATCATCATGTCCCCAGCAGAAGCAGGAATAGAAACCACCGCCCAACCAAACGAAACACCAGACAAACGACCGGGCACAATCATCCAAATCTACCACAAAACACGCCCAGACCTAAAAGCCCAAATGATCCTCAGAATCGGACAATGCATCATGACCTGCCCCACCACCGCCGCCTACGACAGCCTACCAGAAGCAAAAAGAAGGCTAAAGGTGGGACGAAGCCTACGCCTCTTCGGAGACGGCTACCAAAAAAGAGACACCCAAGCAGACCGAAAAGTCTGGCGAATCCCAGTCATGGAAGGCGAATTCACCGTAGAAGACAAATTCGGCGCCGCCAAAGCAATCGCAGGAGGCAACCTCATCATAATGGCAGAGAACAACAAGGCGGGCTTGCAGGCGGCAGAGAAGGCATCTGAAGCCATCACCGCCAAAGCTAAAGGAGTAATCATGCCCTTCCCAGGAGGCATCTGCAGGTCAGGCTCCAAAGCAGGCTCCACCAAATACAAACTCAAAGCCTCAACCAACCACCCCTAC
>CAZPDY010000133.1:0-4283 GCA_964585455.1 uncultured Candidatus Bathyarchaeia archaeon
CCCCAGCGGGATTAACAATCAGCACGCCCCGCCGCTGAAGGGTATGCAGCAAATCCATCCGAAAAATAATCTCCTCCACGGAGCCACGTCCGACGGGGCGAATGACCAGCGCAGCTAAGTCATCGTCTAAGTCAGTGTTCGCAGTGCTCACGGATGCCCCGTAGCCGACTCTCGCCACTAGGCTTGAGAACCTGAAGAACAAGAAGGACACACCATGCCTATCGAGGGACTCTCTCAACTGCACGGTGCCCCAGCCATCCACGTCCCTACCGACGACACCGACCAACAAGCCACAAACCTCACTAACACAACACGCACAAAACATAAAAGCATACACCCAACACCCCTAAGGATTCAAAAACGCAACGTTTATATTCGGATTCGTACATAGTAATACTTGATATGTCTTGTAAGAGACATATTGTAGCTTTGAAAAACGAAACAACTGTTCAACACGTAGACGGGTGACTGACGTGAAGTGTCCCTATCTTTCGAGTGCTTCGAAGAAGGAGTGCGTTAGGATGGTAGCTGAGAACATGGATGGGGACGTTTCTGAGTTTGACTTGGAGCATTTCTGTGATGGTAACCCGGTTTATTGTTATTATTTTCGGCTGCGTGCTCTGCAGGAAGTGGTTGATCTTCCTGAGGTAGGGGTGTCTTTGGGGGTTCCTGTCCCGTTGTCGAAGGTTTTGGTTAAGGATGTTTCTCTGAAGACGGAGAAAGAGCCGCCGCGAGAATAGCCTCTCTCAGACCGTCAAAGGGTGTATTTCTTTTGCAACGTATTCCAAGTACTTGTCTTTGTCTGTTAGGTTGAATATGGTTATTGATGCGTCTCGGGTGATTCCGACGACGTATCCCTGTTCTCTTGCGCGCGTTACTATGTACCACACGTCTCCGTGCTTGGTGTATTCTTCGAAGAGAGTGGTGCCCGCCAAGTCAGGACCGTATAGGGATAGTTTGTCTACGTTGGGGATGTCTACGTTGTCGAAGAAAGTTATCTTGGTGTCTTCTGGGTTTTTCGTGTGGAAGTTTTGGAGTGTTTCGGGCGGGATTTGGGCTTCGACTATTCTTCCTGTTCTTTCGAAAAGGATGTCGCTTAGTTTGTTGGCGAGGAAGTTTGCGACGCGTTTTTTTTCCACGATTGTTAGCAGTGTTTTTTGGTTGGTTTGCTGGAAGCTGAAGATGGCTTGTATGGTTTTGGGTGTTGGGATGGTTTTGCCTCGGTGGAACACGTGTATGATGTAGTCGTGGGAGTAGATTCCTGTGATGATGTTTTCTCTGGGTAGGAGATTTGTTACTTCGGTTATCAGTGGGAAGCTTTGGCTTTCTTCTGAGTATTCTTCTTCGTGTTTGTAGTTTTCTAGTTTAGGTGCGATTTCCGCGGGTGGTTGAGGTTGGGTTAGTTTGAAGATTTTTCCAGCTACGACCATGGGTATCCTGCCTGCTTCTTGTTCTCTCTCTGTTGCCTTAAAAGTTTTGAGTGCGCGTTCTCGGCGCAGAGACTAGACCGTCCTAATAGGCGGCAACAAGCGCTTAATGATGTGAGATATGGGTACATCTTTGGCTTTGACATGGCCAGCAGTAGCTGTGTAGCTTCTTTTCAACGTGGTAGTGCTTTTGCTTTTATCCCGAGCTGTTTCTCTACCTGTTTCGCGAGTGCTTCTGCGTCTCCAGCTCGGTAGTTGTCGGTTATGACCAATTTCGGCTTGCTCTGCATAACGTATTCCAGTAAGCCCTTAAAGTCTGAGTGGTCGCTCAAGGCTACGACGTATTCTTTCTCACCCGTCTGCCTGCAGAGCGAGTTAAACTCCCACCCACTCACGCACACTCTAAACTTGTCCAAGCCCGCTTTCTTACGCCAATTCATGTGGTAGAAAGCAACATACTGAGTTTCCTCTTGGAGAGTCGACTGTATCTGATGCGCGGTCGAGAACAAGGGTCGGTTGATGCGTGCTCCGTGTTTCTGGTGGATTTGCGAGACTTGGAGAATTCTTTCGGGCATGATGAAGGGCGCCTTGATTCGCGCTTCGTGCAGTATCTGCATCACTTCTTGGAGCTTTCCATGATACCCGAAAACGTAAACGGGACCCTGCTTCAACCCTTTTTCGACTATGGAGATAAGGGAGTGTTTAGCTTGATGCTCAAAGCTTCTCGTGCGCCAAGGATTGCCATAAGTAGCCTCGATGACCAGAACGTCGGATTGGATCACGGGAGTGTCTGCTATGCGAAAGTCACCCGTGTATAGTATGCGCGTTCCCTCAGCGTCTTCCACGAGTACCTGAGCCGCCCCCAAAATGTGGTCAACTCTATGAAGCGTCAACCTCTCATCGTCATAGGTCAGAGGCTTGTCGTACTCGATTGCCTTCACATTCCCCTTCAACAAAAACCTTGAACCTTTCAAGACGTCGATTAAATCCTTGGTTGCTGGCGTCATCACGACCGTGTTGCAGTTCTTCAAGCTCTGCTGCAATCCGTTCATGTGGTCGGCGTGGGCATGCGTGACAACCCTCAACGGTCTCGTCTCATGGGCATCGCAAGCTACATGCCTTCCTAGAAGAATCGCACCCTTGTCCGTGACGTCTGCCTTCAAGCGCATTCTCCTTTCAGCTGAGCAGCGCTATTTGTCAGAAGATACTAAAATCATTTAGGATTGCTGCGATGAATTTTGTTCCGATTACGAAGCCTTCTATGGTCAGGTTTTCGTTCGGAGCATGACCCCTCGCGTCAGCATGACTGCAACCAGCCGACACGACGGGGCACTTCAGCCAGTCTCGGAACAGATGCATCGGTCCCGAAGCCGCACTCGTGGGGTAGACAACAGCCTTCTTCCCATACACTTTCTCCGCCGCCCTCACTACGACGCCCACAAACTTGTCCTTCGCCGGAGTTTTCGTCGGTTCGGTCGAGCCATGTTTCACGGCTTCGATGTCTCTGAAGCCACGTTTCTGCAGGTGCTTAACGAGTTTTCCGAAAATCTCGTCTGACCTTTGGTTGGGCACGAGCCTAAAATCGAGCTTCGCCATAGCCTCTCTGGGCAGCACTGTCTTGGAGCCGGGTCCCGTGTAGCCCGTGAGGAAACCGTTAATCGTGCAAGTTGGGCTGAAATACATTGTCTTCTTTGCCTCCACCCCAGTCTTACCGTGCAAGAACTCTTTTAAGCCCCATGTCTTCTTCAATTCCTCTTCTTCTAGAGGAACGTCGTCCAATAGCTCAAGCTCTTTCTTCAAGGGATGCTCGATGTTATCGTAGAAACCATCAATCAAAATCCTATCCTCCGCATTCTTCATCGTGTTTAGAGCCCAGATGAGACGCCACGCAGGGTTTGGAACCAGCGGAGCATTAGCTGAGTGCACGTCTCTCGATGCTCCTCTCGCCCTCAACTCCACCGACAACACGCCCTTCAACCCAAGATAAACCTCGGGGCGTCCCTCAAAGTTTGTTCCGCCAAACTCCCATATCGTGGCGTCGCAGGAAAACAAGCCTCTATACCGCTTGACGAGGGCTTCAAGATGGGGACTGCCAATTTCCTCCTCCCCTTCCACCACAAACTTCACGTTCACGGGAACGCTGCCCATTGTTTCGAGAAAAGCCTCCACCGCCTTTATTCTCGAGACGATGTTTCCCTTGTTGTCCGAGATGCCTCGACCGTAAATCCTTCCCAAATGGACTTTGCCGCTGAAAGCGTTGAACGTCCATTCTTCCAAGGGCTCGGGGGGCTGAACATCATAATGGTCGTAGAACAGCAACGTTTTCCTAGATTTCTTCGACCTGAGCTCTCCGTAAACGATTGGGTTTCCGCCTCGCTCTGGAATCATTCTGGTGGAAAACCCAACCTCTTGTAGCATCCTTTCAACCATCTCTGCACATTCTTGCATTCCCTCTCCCTTCGCGGAGACGCTGGGCTGCCTAACCAACTTGGCTAATTCTTCGACGAAGCCCTTCGAGTGCAGGTCAATATAATCATAGACTTTCCTAATGCTCACAGCAGTCATCCCGTTCCAAAGGGTTTGCCGTACTCCTCCCCGAAGAAAATCTCCGAAAATTCTTTTCTAAGCTTTGGTGGTGGCTTCTCGTCGGGTACGCCGATAGGTAACAGTATGACCACGTGCATTCCTTCTGGGATGTTGAGCAGACGCTTCACTTCGTCTTCGTTGAAGGCGCCTATCCAGCAGGTGCCATAGCCCAAGGCTGTAGCTGCCAACGCCATGTGTTCAACGGCTATCATCACATCTTTGTCATGCCACTTCTTCGAGATTTCAGGGTCACCCCCTGCTGCCACTATT
>CAZPDY010000134.1:0-4283 GCA_964585455.1 uncultured Candidatus Bathyarchaeia archaeon
GAACACCAGGACCGTGACCATGACTCCCATGGCGATGACTAGGAAAACCGTGTCACGAACTTGGAACTCTTTTTCCTCAAAAAGCGACTTAATCTTCGTCTCGAACCTTCCGAAGAGCAAGACCACGATTACAGTGAACGTGCTGATGATTGTTGGGAGCACGATGTCGAATGGCATACATCTCTATAATTTTAGGTTGGATTTTAACCTTTAGCAAAGAGCGTTAAGGATTCCCAGAGCCACGAAGACGGCTTCTTCAGTGCGAACAGTCTCAACCTCTTGACGGGGAAAAACGTTTACCACAAAATCCGCGATAGCATCCAAGCCTCGGTTTTCCTGCTTGACAATCTCGTACAACCCTCGTGTGGGTGCGCCGAAAGCTACGAGGATTCTACGAGAAGTCTTCCAACGACTCATCAGCTCTTCAGTGGTTTTGAGAAGAGGCTTTCCATGTTTGGAGGTGGCTATGACTAGGTCGAAGTCACGTTTTTTCAGAAGCTCGCTGAAAGCCAAGTGGGAAGCAGTGACGCGGTATCCCCAATACTCTTTAATCTCACGGCGGTCCACCGTCTCTGCTTCCAACAGTTTTTGGGTTTTCTTTATCCTCACCGTGACGCGAGTGTCGATGGGCAATTTTCTGTTCCTTACCAGAGCGTTTCGTTCGACGCCCACGTCTACCAGAGACCCTTCCTCTGCATGGGAGACGACTGCGCCTTCGCGGTGTTCGCCGTCAACTAGGTCTTTTTCGCGGTTCGCCAAGGGATGATGTGGCGTACGTAGAGGGGGCAGCACGCCTGCGTACCCGAGTTCGGGTCTTATCTTGAACAGACGCTTCCGCAGGTACTGGGGGGTTTCCATGTAAGAGAGGACGGTTGCGATGAGGTCTATTTCTCGACGTTGATTGCGTTTTCCGCTGTCTGGGAAGATGATGATTTCGTCTACGCCGAAGGTTGCAGCCGCTCTACCCATTAACCCGATTCTGGAGGTTTTTTCTCTGAGGTGGGGGATATCGGAGACTAGCGAGGCAGGGATGGCTATTGAAAACTCGTGTTTGAGTGTCAATTCTTCATTCTCCAAATGTGGGCAGTGGAAGTTTTCCAAGTTTGTCTTAAGGTGGCATCTGCTTTTAAAAGCTTAAACCATCAAGGATTTTTCTGATTTCCACGCATAGGTGACACTTGTTAACATACTGGCTCGTCGTGGATGGGCTTAGATGTTCTTCAGATTCTAACAAACCTGTTGGACCTTTTTCTACTAGGATTCTGATTGTGGGGTTTTCTCGCCAATCGTACTCGCTTATTATTCGACTCAATGGTTTTTCCTTCGCGTTTCCGACGGCGAGGTACCAACATACGTCTACTTCGCCCGAGGGCTCGATACATATGCTTTCAGGGTTTGTGAGTACGTTGCCAATTGTCGGTTCGCTCTCACAAGAGCCATCCAGCGAAGCATGTTTGAAGTATTGGCGTAGGTTTTGCACGGCGCGTCCGACGGGCATGATTTTGTGGATGTGGGCTTCTATTCCTACTGGTTCTAGCGTTTTTAATATCTGGCTGGTCTTCTCGTCGTACTCGTTCGTTGCGTCTATGGATTCGACGACTGTAACGTTCCACGTAACGTTTTTCACGCCAGCCTTCAACAAAGCCAAGGCAGCGTTCCGCGGATATTCAAGGGGGATGAATTGCAGATGAAAAGCGTCAACGCTTATTCCTACAGTGTTGAGACCCGCCTCTTTCAATTTAACCGCCAATGTTTCCGCGTTTTCTTTGTTCTTGCCCCACACGCCATTCGTGAGCATCTCAACCTCTGGAATCTTTAGGTGGCTGGCTTTTCGGAGTATGGGTACTGCTCGGTCTGGATACAGCATGGGTTCTCCGCCGAATACCATGAAAGACTCGAGGTTCGAGACAGACGCTGCTTCGGTTAGGTAGCTGTGGGCGTCTTTAACGTCCATGACTTCGCTCTCTAGCGGCGAGGCGTAGGCTTGACAGTGTATGCATTGAGAATTGCACTTGGTGGTGAGCGTGAACTCGAGACGCTTTAGGTTCATCACGGTCACTAATATACTCGAGAGCCTTCCTTATCCTTTCCTGTCTCTATGTCAAAGGAGTCGTGTGAGCTTTTATAAAGCCAGTCGAGAAAATAGCGGTAATTGATGATGGAGAGATGCCGAAGCCCACAGTGTTAGACCAGCCCGATAAGGTTAAGTCGATAGACAAGGGCGACATGCTCGGACTGTGCGAGAAAACCCCGACTTTCTGCAGAGACGCCATAAAACGAGCCGAAAGAGTGAGAATACCCTACAAACTGCCCAGAAACGTGATTATAGCAGGGATGGGAGGCTCAGCCATAGGCGGAGAACTCCTCAAAGACTGGCTCTACGACCGAGCCTCGATTCCCGTCGAAGTCTGCAGAGACTATGTCTTACCCGCATATGCTGATGAAAGCAGCTTAGTTGTCGTCGTGAGTTATTCTGGCGAGACGGAGGAGACTCTGAGCGCCTTCATAGAAGCTGCCAAACGGCGCTGTATGATTGTAACGATATCCTCTGGAGGACACCTTCAAAAATTTGCATATAAGTTGAAAATCCCCCACATCCCCATACTCACAGGCTTGGTCCCTCGAGCTGCAATCGCATACACTTTCTTCCCACTCGTAGTAGTGACGGAAAAAATCGGTGTGGTCAAGGAGACAAAAAAGGAAATTGAGGAGGCGCTGCGTGTCATGCAGAAGCTCAGCGAAGAAAACGGGCTCAGAGTGCCTCTGAAAGGCAACGTGGCGAAGAAACTCGCCATAGAGATAGATGGCACCGTTCCAATTGTTTACGGGTTCAGGCAGTACAGCGCCGTGGCACGACGGCTCAAGTGTCAGTTTAACGAAAACAGCAAGGTTCCAAGCAAGTTCGACGTTTTTTCAGAGCTCAGCCACAACGAAGTCGTCGGATGGGAAGCGCCCAAGAGCTTGACAAAGGCTTTCTCTGGTATCTTCATCCGAGACTCAGTGGAACCCCCAGAAATCAAGCAGAGAATAGAGGTAACAAAGCGAATCGTGTCTCCGAAAGTCTCTAAGACTCTGGAGATTCGCGGGGTGGGCAAGCAGAAGCTGGCGAGGATGCTCTCAGCCATGTACGTGGGCGACTTCGCAAGCATATACTTAGCCCTGCTGAGAGGCGTCGACCCCACGCCAACTAAGACCATTTCACGCTTGAAGCGGGAGATGAAGAAAAAACTCGACATGACAACGAAGCTGGAAGAAGAATTAGAGAAAATGAAATGACGAAGTTTGCTTTATTATAAGGAACTGCATAAAAGCTGTGAAACAACAGCAGTATAGAGGGGAAATCACGATGCAGAAACCCGACAAGTATGAAATCGTCAGCGAACTCGCTCGACGCCGAGGCTTCTTCTGGCCATCATACGAAATCTACGGCGGCGTCAGCGGCTTCTTCACGTACGGACCCCTGGGCGCCATGCTCAAGCAGAGGGTGGAGGCAAAGTTTCGAGACTTCTTCATCAAACCCCTCAACATGCTCGAGATGGAGTCCTCGGTCATAACGCCCGCCGTAGTGTTCGAAGCCTCGGGTCATGTGGGAGCCTTCCGAGAACCCATGGTCGAATGTCAGAAATGCAATAAAAAGTTCCGCGCTGACCACCTACTCCAAGAACAGACAAAGATGACCGACACACAGACCGAGAAGCTCAGCCTGCAAGAATTAGCCAGAGAAATAAAGAGAAACGGAGTGAAGTGTCCCGAGTGTGGCGGCGAGCTGGGCAAACCGAAATACTTCATGACCATGTTCACCACGACCATCGGACCATACTCCGACTCGGTGGGCTACGGCAGACCCGAAGCAGCTCAAGGCATATTCGTCGAGTTCAGACGCCTCTACGAAGCTGCTCGGGAGAGACTGCCCTTGGGCATAGTTCAAATTGGTCACGCTTTGAGGAACGAAATCTCTCCCAGACAGGGTCTCATCAGGCAGAGGGAGTTCACTATCGCCGACATAGAGTTCTTCTTTGACCCAGAAGACTCCCAGTGTCCCATGCTGAAGGAAGTTGAAAACGAGACTCTACGCCTCATACCTGCCGAGCTGAAGTGTAAGGAAGCGAAGGAAGCAATCGAGGTGACAGTGAAGGAGGCGTTGCAGAAGGGCTACATCAAAACCCAGTGGCAAGCGTACTTCATGGTCAAGTCGAAGCATTTCCTGAATGAACTCGGAGTCCCAGACGACAAGCAGCGGTTTATCGAAAAGCTGGTTGAGGTGGTGGGGCTGTATCTGAGAC
>CAZPDY010000135.1:0-4261 GCA_964585455.1 uncultured Candidatus Bathyarchaeia archaeon
TTCTAGGCTCTGGTGGAGCAACAACCATTCCCAGACCCGGCTGCCGCTGTAGAGTATGCGTTGAAGCTAGGGTTAAGGGAATTCCTTACGCCCGTTCGGGTCCTTCGATGTTCGTCCTAGACGTCAAAGTGTTGTTTGACACACGCCCGAGGAGTTAGCTGTGCAGCTGAACAGGGAGGCAGTGGACAGGGTGGACTACGTTTTCTATACTCATTGGCATCCAGATCACACTTTGGGCATGAGGGTTGTGGAGAGGATGAACATGTTTTGGCTTGGAAGACTGGTCGAGGGAAAAGAACCAGCCAAAAAGGTTAGGGTTTGCGCTCTGGAGAAAGTTATGGAGGATTTGAGGGCAATTAGGAATAAGCATGGCTCCTTCCTAGATTTTTACGTAAATATGGGGTTGTTCGAAACAGTGGAACTGGAGAGTGGAAAGCCCTTCAAAGCAGGAAAGCTTGAGATAGTTCCCTTCGAGGTGTCAACTGATGATGGTGAAACTTCGACAGTTTTCATCATGAAGGAGAATGGAACAAGCGTTGTTTATGCTCCATGCGATGTCAAGCCCTTCCCAAAGAATCGTCAACTGCAGAAGCCAGACCTGCTGATACTGGGCGGCTTCTTTCCAGAAGGACCTCTTAAAGGGAGCATAAGGATTCCAGAGGGCAATGTGTTGAGGCGGGAACTGTATTCGTTCACGGAAGTTTTGAAGCTTGTAGAGGAATTAGGCGCCAAGAAAACTGTGCTGACACATTTAGAGGAGGAATGGGGGAAATCCTACGATGATTATGCTATGATTGAAAAAAAATTCGAGACTTACAACATTAGGTTCGCCTACGATGGAATGAGAATTAAACTGTAGTGTACAACGTTATTCCACGACTAAGAGCTATACCCTTCAGGAAAGCTTTAGTCAAGTGGTTTCTATTCTCCAATTATATCTGCCTCCGTCCCACTCTTATTAGTGGGGAGGTGAAAAAGAGAATGAAGAAGCTCGTAGTCGGGCTAATGAGCTTAGCTCTTATGTCAGTTCTGTTTTTCTACCCAGTGAGGGCTCAGCTAGCAGGAGATATTGACGGAGACGGCGACGTAGACCTGAATGACGCGGTTGCGCTACTCGTTGCTTACCAAACCAAAGAGGGCGACGAGCATTATAACCCGAGGGCTGACTTAGCACCGCAATACGGGCAGATAGATTTGTACGACGCCGTAACGTTGCTTGCCCATTATGGGCAAAACGAGTAACTATTCCTTTTTCATCACTTTCACTGCAAAGGTTGCTCTGAACAAAATCCCCATGCCTGCAGTGGTCAATTCACACTCAAATTTCCCTTTTTTCTCGAAAACCTTTTTGATGAACTCCAACTGCTTGGTAATAGAGTGTTGACGCCGATTGGCAGAAAGAGTATTTCGGAAGATGTGAAAACGAGTAACATAAAAATTCTGGTTGGTTAACTAGACTTTATCCTATAAATCCTTAAGCGTCCTCACGTTATTTTGTCAAGAGGGGAAGTAGCATGCAAAAAACCCTGACGAGCTTCGACGTAGCCGCCATACTCTTAGAACTTAAAGAACGGCTCGAAGGCGCCCGCATACAGAACATCTACCAAATCAGAGGAAAAACCCTAATCCTAAAGCTTCATCAACCCAACCAACCTGCCCTAAACCTCCTAATAGAATCGGGCAAGCGCATGCACCTAACCTCCTACATAGTGGAGAAGCCAGAAAAACCCCCTACCTTCTGCATGGTTCTCCGCAAGCACCTCAGAAACGGGATAGTCGAAGAAGTCAGTCAACACGAGTTTGAACGTATCGTGATAATCAAGGTCAAAACTAAGGAAGGAGAGCTCAAGCTGATTGTGGAGTTGTTCGGCGATGGCAACATAATACTCGTCGACACCCAAGACGTTGTCCAGCAGGCTCTCACGTTTAAGAGGATGCGTGACCGAAACATCCTTCGGGGCGAGGTTTTTAGGCAAGCTCCTTCGAGCGGAAAAAACCCTCTACGCATCGTGCCAGAAGATACGTTGGAACTGAAGGAGTTTAAGGGCACAGACGTAGTCAGGGCACTCACGAAACTTCTGAGCATCGGAGGCACCTACGCAGAAGAGGTTCTTCTCCGTGCCCAGGTGGGCAAGAACAAGAAGTGCGAATCACTGGAAAACGATGATTTAGACAAGATTCACACAGCTCTCGACCAAGTCCTCGTACCCCTCAGGACTGCGAGCCTTGAGCCCTGCATAGTGATGGACGAAGAGGGCAGGTGGGTTGATGCCGTTCCTTTTCGCTTAAGACGCTATACGGGTTTTGATTGCAAGAGTTTTGAAAGCTTCAACGAGGCTCTGGACGAATTCTACACAAAAACCCTCGCTGAAAAAGAAGCTGCAGTTGTAACTGGAGAGGTTGAGCAGGAGATGGCTAGACAACAACGAATCCTCGATGAACAGCAAGCGTCGTTGGAAGAGGAGACAAAAGAAACCGCACTCTTTAGGAGAATCGGAGACAAGATTTACGCCCACTTTCATCAACTACAGACGCTTCTGCAAAGAATCATGGAAGAAAAGAAGAGTGGACGATCATGGCAAGAAATTGTCTCCGAGGTTGAAAGCGAGAAAAAGAGCGGCAAAGAACCCGCCGTCTTTTTTGAATCTTTAGACACGAAGAAGCTAGTCCTAAACGTATCCGTCGAAGGGTTACCGTTTTCGCTACTGCTCCGAGACTCGGTTCAAGCGAACGCGGCAAGCTACTACGACCAGGCAAAGAAGGCGGAGCGAAAGGCGGAGGGCGCCGAGAAAGCGATAGAAGAAACGTTAAGACGCATGGAAGAACTGAAGCAGCAAAGAAGAATCGCAGTTGAAGCAACTTCTGAACCCTTCAAGAAAAGGCGAAAGAAGGCGTGGTACGAGAAGTTCAGATGGTTCCACACGTCAGAGGGTCTCCTCGTGGTCGGCGGAAAAGACGCCGTCACGAACGAAATTCTAGTCAAGAAACACATGAAACCCCACGACTTGGTCTTCCACGCCGACATCGCAGGCGCCCCCTTCGTGTTGATAAAGACCGAGGGAAATACACCCCCCCAACAGTCGATTTCCGAAGCGGCTCAGCTGGCAGCTTCCCATTCAAGAGCCTGGAAAGCCAAGTTCAGCGCCATCGACGTCTACTGGGTCCATCCCGAACAAGTGAGCAAAACCCCACCCTCGGGAGAATACCTCCAGAGAGGAGCTTTTATGATCCGCGGCGAAAAAAACTACGTGAGAAAAACGCAGCTGCGCCTCGCCATAGGGGTGGACACAAAGATAACACCGCCCACCGTTTTAGGCGGACCAATAGACGCAATAGCGACCAGAACTGACTTGTACGTGGAGATTATCCCAGGAGACCTCTCAAGCAGTAGCCTCGCCCACAAGATACGCAAGACACTAGCCCAAAAAGCTTCCAAGATCCTGCAAGAAAGGGTCTCGAAGATTTCCATCGAAGAAATACAGGCTTTTATTCCCTTCGGAAAGGGAGCAATAAACGAGTAGCATTTCGCCAAGCTTTCTCATTCAAAGTAATGCTACATCGAATTAGCAATTGCGCCGTTTATGTTTGCCTCTTTTTGCTTCAAAAGGAAACTAAAACCTCAATAGCGAGTTTGAGCACGCTTGCTGCTGGTGAACGCTTGACACCCAGAGTTGCAGTAGTTAAAATCAAAGAAAGCATCCAAAAGTCCCTTAAAAAAGCGCTCAAACTCGTTGGAGGAGTAGATGACTTGAACACGACTAAAAGATCCGTCGTCGTGAAAGTTGGAGTCTTCGACCCTGAAGTGGCGAACTACCCCGCTGTCAGCGTGGTCGGCGCCATCGTTGACAGCTTCAGCAAAGCTCCTAGGGTTTACCTTGCCGAGTCGGATAACTACAAAGGGACAGGTATGGAGCGACTTCAGATATGGAAGGAACTCTTCACTGACCGAGTGGTACCCTTTAACCTCTCAGACGACAAGGACGCTAAAAAAGTTGAGATCGGCGGCGAAAAGATGGGCTTCTCCCACATACTCTTTAAGCCCAACGTCCTCGTAAGCACCCACGCGTTACGCAAGTATGATAAAGGAACTATCCTGAAGAACCTCTTCGGCTTAGTCCCGGAAAGGAAGAAGGCGAAGTTCCACAAGAAACTCGTACCAGTGTTGCTCGACACTTATGAGGCGGTTGGCGGAGTAGACCTAGCTGTAATAGATGCCACCCGTGCTTTCTCGGCACCCGCGGTACGCGAAGGAGTCGACATG
>CAZPDY010000136.1:0-4179 GCA_964585455.1 uncultured Candidatus Bathyarchaeia archaeon
CAACTCAATACTGAGGCGTGCTTTAAATGTTTTGAGGCACACCATGCGAAAAACATTATAACACCGACCATCCCTCATCTTAGCCGTGCACAAACTTGAAAGAATCACACATTCGCCAACTGTTCGACCCGAAACTCGACAACCCCATCCTTGTGGAGGGGCTGCCAGGCTTCGGAAACATTGGAAGAATCGTAGCCCGATCCCTCATAGAATACAGCGAAGCTAAGCTCTTCGCAGAATACTACTCGCCATCCTTCCCAGACTACGTCAACGTCAACAAAGAAGGAATCTGCAGCCCCCCACACTACAGGCTCTACGCACCAGCGACAGAAGAAAAGCCGAGCACGATTATCCTAACAGGCAACGCCCAGCCCTCCATGGACGACGTCGTCGCCCACTACAAAATATGCGAAGAAATCCTCGACTTCACCCAGAAACTAGGATGCAACTTCGTAGTCACACTCGGAGGCGTCCCAGTATCCACTCAAAAAAAAGATGTCTACGTGGTCGCCACGTCGAACGAGTTAGCCGCAGAGATAATGGAAAAAGGCGCCATCATCTATGGGAAGGGCAGGATTCTAGGAGCCACAGGACTGTTGTTAGGCTTAGCAAAGGAGCGAGGAATGAACGGGTTCTGCCTCCTAGGAGCGACTGCAGGACTACGAACAGACAAAGACGCAGGACTCCAAGTCTTCCAGCTACTCTTGAAAGTTTTCAAGAAAGAACCTCAGCAAGAGACGCAGAAAACGAGGGAAAAAGGTTAATAGCAAAGCCTCGAAGTATGTTTTGCCAGATGGAGGAGAATTCTCCTTGAAAGCAGTCGGCAGGCTTGGAACAAAAGAAGTAAGACAAATGCTCTACGCAGTTCTAGCCGCGTTGCTCCTTTTTGTCGGACCAACCTACCTCATAACCGTAGCAAACAACGTTATTCCCCACACTTACGCAGTGATCGTAGGGTTTGTCTGCTTCCTCGTCGGAATCGTCTTCGTCCTAAAACTCGTTAAAGAATAACCCAAACGTTCCTGCAAGTAGAAATGGTCTCGGCGCTCATTCTTTTTTCTCCTTCACGAACAGCAACAACGCAATCGCAGAACAGGCAGAGATAAAGGAGAAATAGAAAGGAGCATGTGACCCGAGCTGCGTCCACAAGACTCCTGCGATTATAGAGGCTGGCAAGGCGAAAAGTCCCACGACAAGCTGATAAGCGCCCAGCACGCTGGCTCTGTATCTTTCAGGCGCAAGCTCTGAAGCAAAGGCTTTCTGGACTGGCTCGGCAGCTGCTCGGTGTAAGCCATACAGAACGAACAGTAACAAGAGTCCTACAAGAGAGCTTACGTAGATGAACCCCCAGCATAATGCGCCCCAGAAGACAAAAGACAACGCCAAAACCCATTTTCTACCCACTATGTCAGCCAGTTTTCCAAAAGGCAACGACATGAGAGAAGCAACTACAGTGAAGATTAGATAGAAGACTGCCATGTCGGGAATCTGGAAAAGAGTGAAGGGAATCTTGAAACCCGAAAAATCTGCATAAACGAGCAGAAAGGAGTAGCTGAAAGCGCCGAGAGCGAAGATTGCGCTCAGGAACATGAACAGCTTAAGGTTAAAGGTCAAGTCCTTCAACGAAAGACCCTTGAAGAGCTTTCCCGTCTTCTTGTCCTTGATGAAGATGAGGATTAGCAGCGCCCCGATTAGAGAGGGTATTGATGCGAGTAAGAACAGGTTTGTGTAGCCCAAGACACTGAAAAACAGAATCGACGTGGTTATGCCACACACGGCACCCAGATTGTCCATCGCCCTCAGCAACCCGAAGTTTCTTCCGCGGTTTTTCCGAGTAGAAACATCCGCCACTATCGCATCACGTGGCGCTCCCCTCATTTTCCCGAAGCGGTCTAGGACTCGAAACGGGATTAAATGCTGCCAAGCGGCGGAGAGGGCGTAGCCTACTCTTGACGTTGAACCGAACAAGTACCCTGTCCAGATGAAGACTTTTCTTCTTCCCACCTTGTCAGAGATGTATCCTGAAAGAGATTGCGAGATGGATGCTATGGCGTCACCTAGCCCGTCAATCAGACCCAAGACTTCCATGTTTGCGCCTGCGAACAGCACGACGAACGTTGGCCAGAGAGGGTATATGATGTCCGAGCCGAAGTCGTTTAGAAAGGAAGCGATAGAGAAGACCGCCAAGTAAGTTCTGCTCTTGTCATCTCGGTTGTCAGTCATGCGGCATCTCTTCTTACCCCGTAGGTTCTGCTTTTAAACATTACACGCTGGAGCATGAAAAAAGGCAACGTAGGGGATAAGAGGTGTGTCTGTTGCATATAATTAAGAATTCGCCATAACCTTCTTCAAGGTCTCCAAGTTGAACCTAGTGTTTGCACAGCCATTCTTCGTAAGCGGAACCGCCTGCCCAGTCAAGCCCAAGTGCTGCAGAAAATCGCCACCCATCTTCAACTCGTGACTGCAAGCAACTCCCACGACCCCGTCGTAACCATTCTTCTTCAGTATCTGAGGAACACATGAACTCCCAGCAAGCACAAAAACATCATAACCACTCTTCTCGGCTAACCTCGTTGCCTTGTTGACCATACAATCGTCCGAGCAATGCCCACAATTATAAGACGGAATTTCCGCATTGAAACGCGCCTGACAACGATTGTCCATGTACTTTCGAGCGCAATGGGGCAGAAGAAGAGCGCGCTTCCTAGTCTGGCGGAAATTTTTCGCTTCAGAAATGTTTCTCACGTACACGTCGACCAGGTCTTCCACGAGCATTAAAGCGTCGGAAACGTCCAAGCCCGTGATCTCTCTGACTTTGAACTTGTCAGCCAAACGTCTAGCCTGACCTCCAAGCTTTTTATGGAGACCTTTCTCGTTGGCAATCCTCGCCAACTCCCTGAAGAAAGTCTTCGGTATGCCTGAAAGGTCAAAGCTAAACTTGTAAGGCATAAGTCTTAGATAACCACTCTACCCTTTAAGATTTAGCCTAAACAAACCACTGAAACACACCATAAATAAGCCTCTCTTCTCTTGAACGTCACCCAAACACCTTCAGCGGTCAAAAGACGTCCATCCGAAGCCTAATAGGACGGTCTAGACCAGGCGCAGAGAAGCCGCAAAACCAGCCTCTCCAAAGTGAAAAACCAGAGCTTAAGTAGATTAATGCCAATATTAAAAGTGGTTGGGAAAGAGTAAAAGGACATCTCCTTTCTCCCTCGGACAAGGTTCTTGTTACCCTCAAACTTTCCCAACCACGAAAAAGCATGCGCGCGTCTTAGTGTTCCTCTTGAATCAAACGAAGACATAGTTTGTCTGATGCTCTATAGGCTACACCTTATAGTCCTGAATCGTGCCAGACTGAATGGGGACGACAGACTGTCCCTAAAAACAATGCTATTTGTCTTTGTAACCATATTTGCAGCCTTGCTCATCATATCCTGCAGTGCTACATAATTGCGACTGGACAAACACCACAGGCTTCAAGGAAATCAGATTCCGGAGCTATCTGTGACAAGGCAGATCTGAAAAACCCTACCGCATTCCATTCACATTTTACTTAGGTCGCCAACAGTCTGCATCGAACTGCTAGTACTCACGTTTTGTGAGCGAACGTAATGGTAACATAGTGTTGGTTATTCGGACGCCGTTGATTTTTCTGATTTTCTGAATTATGAATTGAGTGATATCTTGAATCGGAGTAAAAATAGACTTACCATGTAGGCTAACCTCCACAACTGCAAGTATGTCATATTCACCACTTATGAAGTGAACCTCAAGGATTTCCTTGAATTTCAACAGATGCTTCACGACTTCTTCATCTTGTCCAGGATACGTGCCCACTCTTACGAAAGCCCTGTATGAACCTTTCATCTCACGTATTTTTGTCTCGCGTGCCATTTCAGTCACGTAAAAGCGATTTGCGTTGTTCGATTATTAAGCTTTTGCTATGTATGAAATCATAGGGAGCTTTCAGCGAGATTGGCTAAGACTCGCGCGCAACATTAGCAGGATTGTTGAGCCAGTCTTTGACATTAGGAAGCTCAGAAACCAGACCGAAAGCTCTATTTCCTATTAGAGGTTCTCTTCAGAAAGGACGTATGCGGGCCGGTAGATCAGTCTGGTATGATCGCCGCCTTCGCAAGGCGGAAGCCGCGGGTTCAAATCCCGCTCGGTCCACCA
>CAZPDY010000137.1:0-4143 GCA_964585455.1 uncultured Candidatus Bathyarchaeia archaeon
GTCGAAAGTGTTTTAAACGCTGTTCGGAGAGGCTTTGTGAGAGCCGTTGCTGCTCGAGCAGCGCATTACTCATACAATGTTGGAAGGTGAAGAAGATTCCTCTAGAAATCAAGTTTCTGGGCGGTACCCGTGAAGTTGGAAGAATAGCCATAGCGGTGAAAACTGAAAAAACTCAAGTTTTGTTGGATTATGGAACGATGATGAATAACGAACCTGGGTTCCCGATGCACATCGCACCGAAGACTGTTGACGCACTCGTACTCAGTCATTGTCATCTTGACCATTCTGGGACGCTGCCCATTTTCTACATACAAGACAAGACCCCTCTCTACGCGACGAAATTGACTTTGGAGTTAGCCCAATTATTGATCAAGGATTTCATCCATCTTTCAGGCTACTATCTCCCCTTCGAGTATCTTGAGCTAAGGTTCATGATGGAAAATGCGGTCTACACAAACTATGGAGAGAAGAAGACCGTCGGAGACATAAACCTGCAGCTTCTCGACGCTGGACACATCCCGGGGAGCGCCCAAGTGCTTCTGGAGGCAGATGGGAAGCGGGTTCTCTTCACGGGCGACTTTAACACCTTTCAAACCCGTCTCCTACCATCAGCCGACAGCAACTATGGAAAACTCGACGCCATAATAATGGAAACCACTTATGCGGACGAAGAACATCCGGAAAGGCTGGAGCTGGAGAAGGAGTTCGTTGCCCACGTCACAGACGTTGTGGAGAAGGGCGGCACGGTTCTCGTCCCTGCCTTCAGCATTGGACGCTCGCAAGAAATAGCGTGTGTTCTCGCAGCACACCATTTTGACCATCTAGTGACCATGGACGGGATGACGCGTGCTGCTAACACTATAATGATGGAAAACACTGAATTTCTGCGTGACCCCCGATTATTCATGGATGCTGTTCATGGGGCTACTTGGGTGGATGGATGGCGAGACCGCAGAATAGCGACCAGAAAACCCGGCGTAGTCATCACGCCCGCGGGCATGCTGAAGGGCGGACCATCTGCTTTCTACATTTCGAAGTTGGGCAAGAAAGGTCACAACGCCGTCTTTCTCGTGAGCTACCAAATCCCAGGCACGCCGGGTCAGCAGCTGTTGGAGAAGGGAGTTTGCGTGATCGACGGTAAGGTGTGCAAAATTAAGGCTCAGGTGAAGCACTTCGATTTCTCTTCGCATTGTGGCGCTAGCCAACTTCGAGAGGTCGTGAAGAAGTTGGAGGGGAATCCCACAGTGTTTACGGTTCACGGTGCCGAGGGGAACTGCGAAAGGTTTGCTAAATGGGTTAAGAAGGAAGTAGGGTTTAAGGCTGTGGCGCCGAAGACGGGTGACGTGCTCACTCTTTAAGGTTTTGAGCCTTTCTAATTTTACGATTCGATTTAGAAGCACGCAAAGCTTATATCCATCGTTTTCAATTAGATATTTGTCGAATTAAAATAGATAGAAATAAGTTTAGCGAAGGTAAAAGTCGAAATGTCTGAAGAACTAAAAGAAGAGATGAAAAAACTCAAGGAAGAAATCGCGGGTCTGAAAGAACAGCTTCAGAACATGGCGGAAAGAAAAAAGCAGGAAAGCCGCAGCATCTGCATCGACGTCGGCAACCGTGTGCATGACTACATCGAAGAAGCCATGGAAGGCGTCGCCGAGGGGATACATGGCGAGCTCGAAAAATCCATATTCATCGGTCCACGAGGAGTCAGAATCGTCAGAAAGACAGAACCACACGAGGAAGAGGGAGAAGAAACGGAAATCAGCTTTTCGAAGGTATCAGAAGTTATGAGTGCCCTAGGCCAAGAACACCGGCTGAGGATATTGGACGAGCTCATGAGCGGCGGAAAATACGTCAACGAGCTGCAAGAAAAACTCTCAGAAATCACCACGAGCACCCTCTCAAGCCACCTCAATGTGCTCGAAGAAGCGGGGCTGGTGGTTCAAGAGAAGGTCAGAGGAAGATACCTCATCAATATACCGGGCAGGATTGCATACAAGATGGCGCGGCGAGTCACTAGGTTCCTTGAAAGAGGGAGTCAGGAATGACGTGGCAAAACTACCAGCTTGACCCTATGATTTTGAAGGTTACCGAAGACACGACGTTGTGGCGAGCAGAGAAAGGCGTGATAGAGGTTAAGAAGGACACGTTAGCCCTTCCACTGAGGCGAGATGACCAACGAAGAGGCTATGTGTTTCACGGGCAAGGCAAACTGCTGCTCGACGCTATAGTCGAGACTGAAGAAGGAGCCGTGGGCAAGGCGGTTGAGAAGGAAATCAGCGAACCATTCATAATGCTTGGCGAGCCAGAAGAATTACAGCAGCATTTCAAAACAGCAAACAAAGATGACCTAAAAAAAGTAGGGTACGAGAATGAACAAAAACTAGTAGCCAAAGCAGAAGAGCTCTGCAATAATTTCCTCGGAAGACAAAGAATTCACGCATGTCATTGCTCAAGTTGGGATCATGGGCTTGTCTTTGCTTTCTCGAACGAAGCCGACGAGTTCGATGTTCTTGTGACCAAGGGTTCCAAAGTGGTTTTCAAGGCTCTGGGCATTGTCTTCGTGTCGAGCAAGAACAAGTCTGTTTTGAAAAGCCGAGATGCGGTGGCTGTGTCTCATAACGGAAGACTTGTAGTCGCCAAAGCATAGTATTTTCCCTTTTTTTCTCCTTGCTTATGGAAAGCGTTATTCACTAGTTTGGGTTCTGTTGAGATGAGTAGGCTAATAGGCTATGAGTGAAGAAGAGTTTAGGGCAACTCCCGTCTACGTTCTTCCCATACTCGCAAGCTTGCTGGTGAGCATTCTATGTGCTTTCCTGATTCTGCAGTCAGGGTTTGATTTGCCCTCTGTCACTGCGCTTCCCGAGACGGGGTATGGTCCATTGTTTAACGCGACGATTTTCGTTCTTGCCGCGGGGCTCGGTGCTACTATGATCTATCTGCTCCTGAAGCGGGGTGTTCATCGGTTTCTTCGCCTTCTGATGGGCGCAACGTTTTCGTTTCTCTCCTTCTCTCTAGCACTCTTCTATTCTGACATTGCTCTTTGGATCGTCGGTATATCAGTTCCTGACATAGTGATTCTGTTGTTTGCCTTGGCTGTCGCCGTGTTTGTTGTCTGGGAAGTTTTCCAGAAGCATGGCAGGTTTTACGAGGTCATAGTCCTTGCGTTTGGAGGAGCCGTCGGAACGTTGTTGGGGGCTTCCATTCCAGATTTAAGTGCGTTCTTAATCTTATCGTTCTTGGCTGTGTATGACATAATCGCTGTGTTTCGAGGTCCGGTTGGGAAGATTGCAGCAAAAGGGTTGGAGCATTTGCCCGGCGTCAGCTTCTCTTTCAGGGATGTTCATGTGGGGCTTGGTGATTTGACATTTTACTCGATGCTGGTCAGTCGAGTTTTCTTGAGCTTTGGCTGGGAAGCTTGTGTGGCTGCTGCGTGCGGGGTGTTGTTGGGTTCTTTTCTGTCCTTTAAGATGGTTGAGAGGAAGGGTATGTTTCCAGGGCTACCTCTTTCGGTGTTGTTTGGTTTATTGGCTGGTTTGATTGTCTGGGTATTGGTTTAGGCGTCTAAAAGGGTTTCTGTGCTTCGGTTTACATCAGCTTGAAGCTCGAGTCTTTTATCTTGCCTTTCTGGTCTACTTTTATTTCGAAGCTTTCTCTCCATGGGTGCCCGCAGAGGTCTATTGGGCACGTGCCTTTTATTATCCATATTCCGTCTTTCTGTTCTGTTACGATTACGGTGACTTCTGTGACGTCTTTCTTCTCTTTCACAAAACTGACTGCTATGTATTGCGCGTCTTCCAGCTCTACCATACTGTTCACCAAAGTGCCGCATCTGAATCTTGGGGTTCTGAATCAGATAAGAATTATGAATGATTAATCAATAACGAAACTCTAAGCTTTTTCGGAAGCCACTGTGTTAGATGTCCCATGCCAAGGTGTTTGCTCCAGCTTGACATCTGCTATCCATTTTTCACCGTTGCGGAGCAGGAGCATGCTTCACAAAGGAAATAGCCGAAGCATTCCTAAAGAAAGACGATAACCATCAGCTGCTTTCGTCCCACCGTCTCTCTTACCCCATTTCCAGCTGGTTACACATTTATATCCAAGTGTTTTTGACAACACTGTGGGACAGAGGAACCTACG
>CAZPDY010000138.1:0-4128 GCA_964585455.1 uncultured Candidatus Bathyarchaeia archaeon
TCGGATCCAACGATGGCGAATATTATTCGAGACTATGCTTTCTTCGATGGCTCAGAGTGTCCCACGCAGTATAGGCTTGGTCATCCTGAACTCTACGATTGACAGAGGCTGTTAACGTGCTCGGCAGGATGAGAGTTAAGGACGCTATTCCTCTACTGCTGTTGCTTCTCTTTTTTTCTGTTCTCCTAATTCCTTTACTATTGGTCGGAGAGTTTGCTCAAGGTCTTGTGGAGGCTGTTCGGTTGATTGTTTCAGGCGACCCCGAGGTTTTTGAGATTACTTTGAGATCTCTCTACATATCTGGAACTGCCACGGGTCTGTCGATTCTGTGGTGCGTTCCCATCGGCTTACTCGTCGGTCTCAGCGATTTTGTAGGAAAACGCGTCGTAAAGGGCGTGTTCAACGCGCTTCTCGGGATACCTACCGTGGCTCTGGGGTTGATTCTCTACTTACTGTTATCTAGTTCTGGTCCTCTGGGCTCGTTAAACCTGTTCCTGAATCCGTTAGGAGTGTCGATTGGGCAGGCTGTCTTGATCACGCCCATAATCGTAAGCTTCATAGCGAGTGCAGTGGAGGCAGTTGACCCCGACGTGAGGGATTTGGCTAAGACTCTGGGGGCTTCGGAGACTGAGGCATCCTTCGCAGTTCTCAAGGAGTCTACTTCTGGCGTCTTGTTGGCGGTGGTGGCAGGGTTTAATCGGGCGGTTGCAGAGTTGGGGATTGTTTTAATGATTGGTCAGAACCTTCGGGGACTTACCCGTGTACTAACCACTACCATTGCTCTGGAGACGACGCGTGGGAACATCGCGTTAAGCCTAGCGTTAGCTATGATTCTGATGTTTATCGTTTTCGGCGTGAGCCTTCTGGCGAATTTGTTGCAGAGGCGGTTGCGGTGAGCGTCCTAGCCGAGTTGGAACATGTCTCGAAGAGTTATGGGCGCGTGAAGGCTCTTGACGACGTTACTCTGAAGGTTCGGGAGGGAGAAGCTTTCGCCCTGTTCGGTCCCAACGGCTCTGGAAAGACCACTCTGCTCAAGATTCTGACATGTCTCGAAAAACCAGATAGCGGCGAAGTGTACGTCGGCGGTGACAGAGTAACTGATGGGAACCTGAACAAGGTTAAGATGGGCGTCACCATGGTCTTTCAGAAGGCGACATTGTTTACTGCTTCGGTCTACGATAACGTAGCCTACGGTTTGAAGCTGAGGAAAGCGTCTCGGAGAGAGGTTGACGAGGCGGTGAAGAAGACGTTGGAGATGGTGAAGTTAGAGGGCTTCGAGAAAAGACAAGCGAGGAAGCTTTCCGGCGGTGAACAGCAGAGAGTCTCATTAGCAAGAGCATTAGTGCTCGACACTCCGCTGCTGCTTCTGGACGAGCCCACGGCGAACCTTGACCCAAAGAGCGCCTCCGTAGTCGAGGAGGTTGTGAGACAGACAAACAAGCAAGGAACGACTGTGATAGTGGCAACGCACAACTTCTTCCAAGCTAGACAGGTTGCCGAGAAAGCTGCTTTGATTGTAGATGGGAAGGTTTTGGACATAGGCAGTGTTGGCGAAGTGGTTGGGAGGTCGCGGGGTCTGGCTGGGTTTGGCAGACTCGAGAACATTTTTTCGGGAGTGTCCGAGGTGTTGGGCGAGGGCACTTCACGGATAATTTTGGAGGGCGACATTGTGATTGAGAGCGCACTAAGACAGAAAGGGAAAGTCACTGTCTTTGTCAGACCTGAAGACATCATTATATCGAAGAAACGTTTTGAGTCGAGCGCAAGGAACGTTTTCGAAGGCAAGATAGTAGAAGTTTCAGATTTCGGCGCCCTCGTTAGGCTGAAGATTAATGCTGGAAAAGAGTTCGTGGTGCAGGTTACCAAGCGGTCTTTCTTGGAAATGGGCTTGAATGTGAGGTCACGGGTCTATCTGACTTTTAAGGCTTCATCGGTGCAGATGGTTTAACTTATCACCACGCTATGCCCAAAACCTCAGCAAGAGCCCTCAATTCTCAGCCAGAACGCTTTCTTTCAGTAATAGATAAAAGGTTCAAGAGGTTTCCTAAACTATTCAACACGTGAAATAGGGCGAACGGTCTTGGTTCGAATAGGCGTCTTCGTATGCCATTGCGGACTAAATATAGCAGGAGTAGTCGACGTCAAAGGCGTCGCAGAACACGCCGCAAAGCTTCCCCAAGTGAAGGTGGCGCGAGATAACAAGTACCTCTGCTCCGACACAGGACAGAAGATGATACAAGACGAAGTAAAAAAACACAAGCTAAACAGAGTCGTCGTGGCTTCCTGCTCGCCGAGAATGCACGAGGAAACGTTCCGAAGAGCGGTAAGCGAGGCTGGGTTAAACCCCTACCTGCTCGAGATGATAAACATACGCGAACAAGACTCATGGTGCCACACAGAAGAACCCGCAAGAGCCACCGAAAAAGCCAAAGAACTGGTCGAGATGGCAGTCGCCCGAGCAGCACGCTTGGAACCCCTCGAAACGGGCAAAGTTCAAGCCAAAAAAGGTGTCCTAGTGGTAGGCGGAGGAATCGCTGGAATCCAAGCTGCACTAGACATCGCAGACGCAGGGCTTAAAGTATACTTGGTCGAGAAGGCACCGAGCATCGGCGGACGCATGGCGCAGCTGGACAAAACCTTACCAACTCTCGACTGTAGTGCCTGCATCCTAACGCCGAAGATGGTTGACGTTGCAAAACATCCAAACGTAGAGCTACTGGCTTATGCCGAGGTTACGGACTTGAAGGGTTTCGTCGGAAACTACGAAGCCACAGTCGTGAAGAAACCACGATACGTGGACGAAGGTAAGTGTGTGGGCTGCGAACTCTGCACGCAGGCTTGCCCCGTTAAAATTCCAGACAAATTCAACGAGAACCTAAGCCAGACGAAGGCTATATCCGTCTACTCGCCCCAAGCAGTGCCAAAAGTCGCCACAGTCGACCCCGACAACTGCCTGAGGCTGAAGTACAAGAAGGACGTGTGCGGCAAGTGCCTCCAAGCATGCGAAGCCAAAGCCATCGACTTCGAACAAAAACCAGAAACAATACATCTGGAAGTGGGAGTCGTAGTAATGGCTGTGGGCTCAGACGTCTTCGACGCATCCCAAACGCCCGAACTCGGCTACGGACACTACAAGAACGTCATCACCAACATAGAATTCGAGAGACTCTGCAACGCCTCTGGACCGACAGAAGGCAAAATTCTAAGCCCCTCAAATGGCAAGCCGCCTAAGAGCGTAGCGTTTATTCAATGTGTGGGAAGCCGAGACAAGAGATTCTGCGAGTACTGCTGCCGCGTCGGCTGCATGATAACGCTGAAGCAAGTCATCCTCGTAAAAGAGAAGATGGGCGACGACGTGGACGTTTATGTCTGCTACAACGACATGAGAGCCTTCGGCAAAGCTTACGAGGAATTCTACAACCGTGCTCGCCGCATGGGCGTGAAGTTTGTTAAGGGGCTTCCTTCAGAAGTGAAGGCATCACCTGATGGTTCACTGCGTTTTGACGTTTACGAATCCAACACGAACAAACTCCTAGAAGCTCACGCTGACCTAGTCGTCCTCGCTTCTGGACTGGTACCCTCACCAGACTTTACCGAACTGCAGAACATTCTACGCATTCCCCGAAGCCCAGACGGCTTCTTCTTGGAGGCTCACCCCAAACTACGACCCTTGGAAACCCCGACCCGAGGAATATTTTTAGCTGGCGCGTGTCAGAGCCCAAAAGACATCCCGGACACGGTTGCGCAAGCAAGCGGCGCAGCCATAAGAGCAGTGGCGCTGTTATCCACAGGCGAAGTTGAGATTGAGCCGCTGATTGCCGTGGTCGACGAAGATTTGTGCAGCGGTTGCAAGATTTGCAAATCAGTTTGTCCATATCAGGCAGTCGAGATGGAAGCCAAAACTGTCAATGGCGAAGAGAAGAACGTAGCTAAAGTGTTGGAGGCGGTCTGTCAAGGCTGCGGCGCCTGCTCGGTCGCTTGTCCAACCCGCGCCATAGACATGCAACATTACAAGCAAGAACAGATTCTGGCTCAGGTCAAGGCAGCCGCTCAAGGAGGTAAGAGGAAGTGAGTTTGACTGATTTGATGACCATGGCGAAGCCCAACAGGGAAATGCAGAAGAGAATC
>CAZPDY010000139.1:0-4112 GCA_964585455.1 uncultured Candidatus Bathyarchaeia archaeon
ATACAGATACAGGTCAACGGTATACCAGCCCTCAGTCCAACCGCTGGGAACGTACAGGTAAGCGTATCCCCATTCGATTGAATATCCCGTTATGGTCCAGATTGGGTAGTCTGAGTCAGCTAGGCTCCAGCTCGGATCGTAAAGGTAAGCATTTACGTATACCCAAAGACTGCCGCTATACGTAGTATCGACGTCCATAGGAACACAAACCGCGTCAACATACCCATCACCACTGTTATCAAAAGAATACCAAGGAACAGAGTAGAAGTACTCATCTTCAGTCGAAGGGTCCTCGTATTCCGCGGTGAGATATAACTCGTCGACGAAGGCTCCTGTGTACGGCCAAGTGATAGATGAGTCGCTGTAGAAGTACAAGCCCACATACGTGGCCGAAGTTGGAATTGAAACACTCGAGTACTGCCATCCGCCGCTGTAGCCCGTGTGAAAGTCAACGTACACCCAGCTGCCATCGTAGTAGGCTACTTCAAGGTAGTCGTAGTTGGTTTCACAGTCCAGCCAGTACCAATAGGAAAACGTGGCAGAAATGTAGCCCGAAAGACTGACAGAGCGATACATGTAGGCGTTCATATAGTTGTCGTACCCCGAGTCCACAGGGTGTTCACCCTCATCTGCGCAATATCCATCCCAATAGCCTGCGACTGCAGGATGTGTCGTGTCGTAATAGTCACCCCAGTAGTCGTAGCCGTTTTTTGCATCGGAGTCTCCCACAGTCCACGAACCAGGCCATGCTCCTTCGAATCCTTCAGAAAAAACCGTAACTGTGGATAGGGGCGCATCAGATCGTGTTAGCAAGTCGTCCTTCAGCGTCTGCATACTCTCAGCACGCGCCAGCTTATCAGAGTCGCCCATAGTGAAATCAGCTTTAGGCACCGACAAGGGAGTTGGTATGTTTGACCTTATTCCAGTGTTTTCTATCTCTTTGAGGATTTCATCAGTATTTGCAACCGCACTGACTATAATCGTTCCAGGGATCATTGTCAGGAGTATAGAGGCAAGCATTAACATAGCAACAACTGCGAAAGCTTTCTCCTTTCTCATTTGAATTACTCCTTAACGGAAGCTTATAGTACAAGGATAATCAATATAAAAGGCTTTTCAGCAGGGAATAATAAATACCTTATGCATTCAAAAGTGTATTATTAATGCCCAAAATCAACAAGCCACACAACAAGTCCGCATCCTCTTGCATCATTAACAACGTCAATGGCTTCAGAATCACATATTTGTGCACAGGAGAGCGACTTCTCTCATTAATAAGGCACATACCCTAATCGGACTCAGCGACCATTCACGTGCATACGGATACCCATCTAGAAGCCGGGCTGTTGCTGCTGAGCCGCCGCCTGCCACTCACCTGTGTCTGCGGAAAGCCAACACTATTTCGAATGCTAACGTATCGCGCGCTTCAGTATGTTCAATCAGAGTCCAGTTCACGGAAACCAGTCTAAACGGTCCAAACCTATGCCCCACTTGATCCTGCCACCACTCGTTAAACCAGTAGAAATTATCTTCTTTGTACCCAAACTCTGTCCAAGCCTGGTCGTTCAACAAGACTTCCATAGTGCCTGTCACAGTAAGATACTTTCCTCTGAAGCGACAAGATGTGATCTCCATATTCTGAATGAACGGATACCTAATTGTGATGATTATCGGAATGATGAACATCAGAAGCCTGCAGATCATACGAAGCTTCACTTTATAGACTCCTCCACTTACTTAGTATAGGGAAGAGCATAAAAGGCCTATGAAACTATTCTCTATCTTGCACATCTGCCAACGTGGAACTTAGAAGATACTAGTAAGTCAAGGCAAACTGCTTCACCTTTATAGCCTCTTTTCTGTTCTCGCTCAGGATGATAACGCCGGTCCTGAAGGCGTCCAACCATCCATCCTCATCCAACCAAAATCCACATCCGTTAACATGTTGATGCAGTAATGCCAAAGGGCCATGCCAGACATACAGCGGACTACTACATGAAGCTCGCCATCAATGACAGTGAGTGCTGGACTGTCGCATGTAGCGCCATCAGGCAGAGCTTCCCACAACGCCCAAGCCGCGCCGTCCCAGGTGTTAATCCATATGCTACTGTCGCCACCTTGCACTGCTAGGTAAAGCTTGTCCAAGGTTTCCGAGACTGCAAGTGTCGGAGCCGAGGGCGTCCATCCCTCGAGAAGCGTCCAACCAGAGAAACTGTCGTCTTCTAGGCTGATGTATCCATGCCATAGAGTGTTGTTACCCGATATGTCCGCTGCGCTTAAGCCTCGTACGACCAGATGCAGATCTGTGCCGAGCATCGCGGCGGCTGGGGCGTCACAGGTCGCTCCGTCTGGAACTGCAAACCAGCCGCTCCAAACTTCAGAAGCGCAGTCGAAGGAACGATAATAGATGATATTGGTGAAACCTCGAACCACCAACACAAGCTTTGAACCATAGCGCAACAGAGTGGGCGCTGACGGTGATGCCCCGCTGAGCAGAGTCCAACCTGAGAAGCTGGAGTCGGTAAGGTTCACAGAGCTGAACCAGAGGCTCCGACCATCCATGCCCCTCACAACAAAATACATCTTTCCAGAGTACGTCGCAGCTGCTGGGCTGTCGCAAGTCGCACCCTCGGGTATCACATGCTAGCTCTCCCAAGAACCCGCGACAATGTCATAGGCGCGATAGAAGATTTCATTGCTAGCCCCGCGAACCGCTAAATACGCTTCCGATACGCTTTCTTCGCTAAGAAAATAGAAGGCTGGTCTAGGAGTACCGTAAAAGTCCTTCGCCAAATTATAGCCAACGCCCGGCGGCTCCACGTCTGAACCTTCATAGTCTGCTCTCCACATCCACGCCACACAATCATTGATGTTCAAGTTATGGAAAGGTCGACATACTGCCGATACAGGTATGCCTGTTCATGATCGTCAGTTTTGTTTGTTCCGAACTCACTGATGAAAACTTCAGTGTGGTCACTAATGTCCTCAACTATGTCTGAAAAGAGCTCGCGACCACAGTATATTTCATACCAGTTGAGAGCCATGTAATCGCATACGTCGTAGATGCGTGGGTCACGGTTGAAGTGATCTGGATCGTCGAAGACCTAAGGCGTAAACCTAATCGAAACAGGCCTGTTCGAGTAGGATTTGAAGACGGCTTTCATATCTGACCAGAGCAGGAGGAAATCTTCGATTGAAACATCACACCCCCACGACTTGCGGGCGGGCTCGTTCATCATGTGCCAACTCCAAATGCTCTCCGAACCGTTCAAGCGTGATGCACAATGGCCTAGAAAATTGAGCCAAGCCAGTCTGGCTGTACTCGAAGTGTCAGTGAAGACTGTCTCAACTTCCTCGGAGACAACCATACAGGCATCGTCCAACTGTTGTTCGACATCATCGTGTGAAAATCGATTATAACCCGCAGACCATATCTCGATGAAAAGTCGCACACACGAATAAGGTCGTCTATAGCCGCTTCGTTGTACTCGCCAAGCTGGGGTTCAAGATATTTCCAGACAGCGACGAGCGTGACGTATTCGAGACCGTGTCTCTTGAAAAGACCAAAGTCTCTATCGAGTATCTCATCGGAAAGATACTGAGGCTCATAGTGATTATGAGCTGAAAGATATACAACACCGTATTGTATCGCATTCTCTTCTGCACTTTGATCAAGATACACCAGCCTGCTTGCTACTATTGCAGGACTTAGCTCAACGCCAAGCAGCACTATCATCATGCAGAAGAAAAATAGTACCCGAAAAACGCTCAGGATCCTCAGCTTCGGTTTTCTCCAGACTACGAATCTGCTTTAGTATACACTTTAGGTTTTCTGGTACTGAGACGCAGAAGATATTCTGACGGCTGGATATTCTCAATAGTAAAGGATCTATTTTTGGAGGGTTAGGCTGTTACGTGATACTACTAGAAGAAGGCCCAAAATGCTGCGTTATCCTTCTTCTACCTGTTTGAACCTCCCTCATTGCCGCCTAGCTGTCGAGAGTAGGAGCCGACGTCGTCCACCCATCAATCAGCATCCAGCCAGAATTATCCTCTGTTGACAGGTTGACGTAATAGTGCCACAGAGTCGTACCAGTTATGCAGCGAACTAT
>CAZPDY010000140.1:0-4110 GCA_964585455.1 uncultured Candidatus Bathyarchaeia archaeon
GAGCTGCTCAGAACGGAGATGGAAAAACGGATGATGGTGCTAACCAATCATGAAGTCGTTGAAGCTGGTGAAAAGGATGCCGTCAAGAAGCTTGTTGCCGTAGACCGTGAGACCCAAACGCCCAGAGAATTTTCAACCCAGAGCTTACTCATCGCTGCGGGAAGGGTTCCCAACTCTGACTTGGTGAAGCCCGAAAGAACAGGCATCAAGCTGGACGAACGAGGGTTCATCAAAGTGAACGAATACCTCGAGACGGGCAAGAAATACATCTGGGCATTCGGCGACGCAATCGGCAAACAAATGTTCAAACACGTCGCCAACTATGAAGCCGAAGTTGCTTGGCACAACTCAGTTCATGAGCATAGAGTGGCAGTGGACTATTCTGCTGCACCACATGCGGTGTTCAGTTATCCCCAGATAGCCTCGGTGGGACTCACTGAAGCGCAGGCTAGGGAGCGTGGCTTCAAGGTCTTGGTGGGTAAGGAATACTACAGGGACACAGCGAAGGGTGCTGCGATTGGAGACCCCGAGGGATTCGTGAAAGTCGTGGTGGAGAAGGAGACGGGTAGAATCTTGGGAGGGCATATCATTGGACCTTCTGCGCCGACGCTTATTCAGGAAATTATCAACGCGATGAATACGGAGAGTGGCAGTTTTGTGAGCATCATCAAGTCGATGCATATTCATCCCGCTATGCCGGAAGTTGTCCATAGAGCCTTCGGGAATGTCAGGGAAGCTTGAGAAAGAACAGAAATCGGGGAAAAGTTTGGTTTCTGAAAGTTTTATATAGAACTTAATTATAGAACTTACCTCCAGTAGGGGGTTGTGGAGGGCAGCGGGATTCTCCTTTCTCCTTTCGTTCCCTTCTGAATAAGAAGCCAGCCACAGCCACTACTTTTTTGTTCGATTCACATTTAATGGGCAATCTATGATTCACTGCTCATTTCTTCTATAATTGCCCTAAACGGTTCCGGCAGCAACTTCTCCGTGCCCGTCTTGCGAACAATCTGTGCAAAATTCTGCCAAACAAGCCGTCTCACTTGCCTCACGCCGAGCCTAAACTGCTGAGCAACCAGGTGTTCCACCCACTCGATTCGACATGGAATAGCAGCAGGTGGGTCAGCGTAGCCATGGTCGCTCTCAACTAGAATACGTTCACGGGGAACCGCCGTACGAAACTTGGAATGCCGAGCAACGGCTGAATGCACAGAGAAGTAGCACCCAAGTGCAACGGCTTCTCGTGTTTCATCCGCCGTGCCAGTCCACCAATGAAGAACAGGCACCGCAACGGGCTTTTGCCGCAGCTCCGTAATCACCAGCCCAGCTGCACGGTAACTGTGGATGCTGACCAGCCGAGGAAGCTCTTCTACGATTTCTAGGGCTTGTCTGAATGTTCTTAGCTGAGTTTCGATGGGTACGCGTGAACCAGTGTCTAGTCCGATTTCGCCGACGATGGCAGTCCGCTTCGCCAGTTCACGGAATAATTCTGCGTCGAAGGATTCTTGTGACTTGAACTTGCGGGGATGGCATCCCACGCCCCACGTGATTGTAGGTTCGCGTCTGTCGATGCAGCAAGCAGCTTCATCGAGGGACAACGTCATCGCGAGGACAGCGCCCGAGGCTTTCAGCTCTTCTGAGGTTCGAGCGGGGTCTAGGTGAGTGTGAGCGTCGAGAGATAGAAGTGCCTTCATCAGGGGTGCCTGCCTATGGGATTATTTCAAATTCGCCATAAGTGGAGACTTCTCCCGCGCAATCCCTCTTTTTTATCTTTAGTCATGATTTTTAGCCTTTTTTGGTTTTAGATTTCATTGCGTAGTTTGTCTGGCGTCGACTTGGGCAAGGTTCAATGGTAGCCCGGGATACGTGACTTATCTCGTTCAAATTTCTCACTTCGGATAACCAAGATGACGGACTTGGAGAAAAAATTGGTTTAAACCATCGGGGTTCAAATCTCACCCCTGCACTAAGGCGTGGGCAAAAGAATAATGCTCAACCTCTATGCTTTACGCGAAATTCTCTAAGCGGCTTATAGACAAGAACTAGAGAGCCGACAATAACCAAGGACCACGCGACTGTTGACGCGATAGCTAGAAATGGCAAGTCGAAGAGAAGGAACATGAATGGAATAGACACCCAAAACAAAGAGAAGGACAAAAACATCAACTTCGTGCGAATGGCTATTTTCCTTGTCTGTGGGGGAATGTTTTTGCACAAGTAAAGAGTCTCTACCGCGAGGTGTTGTGCCAGAAACCCATTCAAGTCAAAAAGGGTTGTCAGAAACAGAAGGAAAAGCTGTGAGTATAATGTTAATGGCTGGTTAAGTGTGGTAAGAAGCAGTGTGATGACTGTGAATATGAAGCCATTAAGAATCATCAACCCGCTTATGCTAGTTCCAACATGCTGTGAGTAATCTGAATAATCTTCATTGTCTTGAACCACTGACCAGACACCATCTAATCATCTTGTCGTCAATTATTATAGCTTTTTGGGAACGATCGATTTCAATCAGCTGGCGAGTGCACATAATAGTCTCATAAGGGTTTCATGTCCGTTTATGTATATATAGAAGAAACTATGAGCTTAAATGGGGCTTTATTTGATCAAAATTAGAAAGGCAACTGAAAAAGACAACCAAGCACTCATTGAACTCCAGACAAAATGCCCACAAGGCACCAGCCTAATCCTTAACGTTGATAGCTCACCTGACTTCTTCTCCCGCTCCAAACCTTTCAGAGACTGGACTGTTCTTGTAGCTGTTGATGATGGCAGAGTAGTTGGTTCTGCCGGATATACTGTCAGCGATGCAATCGTTAAAGGCAAACCGGTCAAGACGGCGTATGAATATGGTTTCATGGTTGACCCACAAAAGAGACGAAAAGGAATTGCAGCAAAGCTACAAGAATGTATCGAGCAAAATGCATCGGAAAGAAACGTTGACTTGTTATATCTAACTATAATCGAGGACAACCTACCTTCCATAAACTTGTTCTCAAAAATGGGTTTTGAAAAAGTCAAAGATTGTGCGACATTTTCCCTAATGGCATACAAAAAACAGAGGCTGACCAAAGACGCTAACATAAGAAGTGCTGAGGAAAGCGATCTTACGGAGGTGGCAAACATGATCAATGAAATGTATCAGGACTACAATTTCTTCCATCCCCTAAAACCCGAAGATCTCTTGGACTACGTCGAAAGAACGCCTGGTTTTGATCTCCAAAACATGTTCGTGTTTCATGACAAGCAGGGCATAAAGGCCTGTCTAGGTTACTGGGATTATGCAAAGGTGAGGAAATACGTAGTGCAGAAATTCAATTTGAGACTAAAGGTTCAGTTGCTTTTGCTGAGACTTGCAGGTTTTTTTACCGAAATGCCTCGTATTCCTAAGCCTGGCGAATCGCTTCTGAGCTACAATTTGACTACACTAGCTTTCAAAGACACTGAAAGCATGATGGATTTGATCAAACATGTAATCAATATAGCTCTGGAGAACAAAATCAACCTCCTCAATATCCCGATAGATATGGCAAGCCCAGCTGCAGAAGTCCTCTCCCGCTTCAGACACGCTAGAATAGGGCTTCAATTCTTCGCTAAACCTCTTTCAGGAAGGGAATTTTCTCGTCTTGATGAAAACAAACTGTACATCGACACAACCGAGATATAAATTTAGTCTGCATACTAGTAAATGCAGCACAGTACCCCGTCGTTTCTTCTAAGAAAGCACGAAGGCAGGCGAAATAATGCTTGGGCGGCAGAATTGTACTCAGATAGAAAAAGGCGGATCGTGATAGATGTCTCCACTTAGAAAAAGTATTCGAACTCTCACAGTTGTCAAACGTGTCGGCAATTATATTCTGGCATCTGAAAAACCGTGAATTTAAACCTCGACCTGTCCACGGTGTAATGGTAGCCCGGGTTAGGTTCAAATATCGGTTTATAATATCGGAGTGAGAGCGCAATTCTTCGTCTTTTCTGGAAAATCGTCAGAAATTGAGCTTAAAATGAAATTTTGGAGCGAATAGGACCAAATACTCAAACCGCGCATAGATGCCTAAAAGCGAAAAGCGTTAAAAAATCTTAATTATTTTACTTGTTTTAATCAAGTCTATAGGC
>CAZPDY010000141.1:0-4108 GCA_964585455.1 uncultured Candidatus Bathyarchaeia archaeon
TCCCTATACCGTGTACCTGTGTCTGTCTTTGAACTCTTGCACTTTGCCCGCGTTCCAGCCTCGCACCTGCTGATAGTACCCAGTAATCCGCGACCAATGCTCCAAATCATCGCCCGCCGCCCCGCACCGTTTACACTTGGGCTGCAGGTTCGCCTCCACACCGCTGCATTTCCTGCAGATCGTCATGTCCCTCGTCAACGCAAAATACGCCGCCAACGACTCCGTGGCTACACGCCTAATCAACCGCCACACACTCTCAGCCGACGGATTGCTCTCCCCGAGAAAAACATGCATAATCGCACCGCCCTTCGTCAACGGATGAAAACTACTCTCAACCCGAATCCGCTCCAACAACGGCACTCCAGCAGACGGGCGTACATGCGAACTATTCGTATAATAAATCCCGCCATTACCCACATCGCCCTGAACCACCGCCTTGTTCCCAAAAATCTTCCTGTCCACCAACGCCAACCGATGCGCACAACTCTCAGCAGGCGTCTGAATACACCCAAAACGAAAACCAGTCTCCTCCGCATACTTACCCACACGCTCAACCATGTGCCTAATCACCTGCAACCCAAACCGCCACGCATCCTCATCCTCGTGCAACTCCGTCCCCAGATGCGCCTTCAACAACTCGTTAAGCCCCACGAATCCCACGTTCAACACTTGCTTGTCCAGATTCAAGTAAGGCTCACCGAAACAGTCCATCGCACAGAACGGCAACGCACCGCCCTTCATCCTCTCCCGCACCACGTCCCGCTTAATCATCAACACTTCCCGAGCCAAATCCATACGCTCATCCAACAACTCAAACAGTTTACTATCGTCGCCACCCGCCTCGTACGCAAGCCTCGGCAAGTTAATCGTAACCACCTGCAAGCTACCCATACGCATAGCACCCTTATGAAAGTCCTTAATCTCGTCGCTGTCGGGCGTGAAAATCAGCCTACAACACTGACTGTTCACAATGTCAGGCATGTAACTGGGACATAAATTCAAGAAGTAGGGCGTCCCAAACTTCGAAGCCAAAGCCGCAACCTTCACGTATTCCCGCTCAAACTTGTCAATGTATTCTCTGCGTAGCTTCACTTCACATTTGGGAAAATTGAAAGGCTTCCCAAGATAATCCCCACCCATGTAAACATCCAAGATAGCGTTGAAGAAAGTGTTAGCCTCCTCATAATAATCCTCGTAAGTCTCAGATTCACTAACCTTCCCGCCAGGCAAAACCACGGGCACGTCAAAAATAATCTTCGGCACCGCACACTCCAAGGCGATGCTCGAAAAAACAGTCTGCCCACCCCGCGCGACGTACATCTGCGACATCTCATAGATGAACATCTGAGCCAGCTGCTTCATCCGCTCATAAGCCATGCCCCGCACGAACGGCGCCAACCACACGTTAAAAAAGTCATACCCCTGACCACCCGCCCAATTCGTCTGAGCAGCAGCCAGAGCCTTCGCAGCATGCAACACCGCCACCTCCGGATGCCGAGCCGGACCAGCAACAGCCGTGTGCACCCCTTGTCCATCCACGATCAAACCTTTCTTGAGGAAGAAGCGCAGGTCATGCTCTTGACAAAAGGGTCGAGTCGCAAAATACTCGAGGTCGTGGATGTGGATGGACCCAGCGATGTGAGCGTCAGCCAGATGCGCGGGCAAACAACTCAGCAGAGCATACTGATCAAAGATAGTGTCGGCGGCGAGTTTGTGAATCGTCTCGGGATTATGCTGCAAGTTGGCATTCTCTTTATCCCCAGCCCGCACCAGCCGGTCCACGTCGAACAGCGGCAGCCCAAGCCGTGTGTACCTCGCCCGTGCAGGCTCAAAATCGTTCTCCAACAATGCCACACAAACAAACTCCCTGATCAACGGACCAGACAAGAACTCTAAATCCAACGAACTAATCCGCCCCGCGATGTCCAGGGCTAGCTTCTCAGCAACCTCCCCCGACAGCCCAGTCTCCTTCACCAGAGAATCCCTTATCCTCTGTGAATTAAACTCTTCGAACATTATCCTAGAAGTCCTAACCTTCGGAAAATACTTGAGCGAATCTACAGCATACTCTGTTTGGCTCGTGGAAAAACCCCCGCAGCAAAAAACACAATACACCCACTACGCTCTTAGAACTTTCAATACAAATTCACGCTAAAAACAACCCCACAAGCCATAGAGCCTATGGCAGAGATATACACAGAAATCTAAAAAATCCCACACCTCCACAATAGTCTAACTTTTTAGAAAAAAGCGTATAAAAATCTGTAGCTTCTCCCCCCAAAATTGACACACACTTTCTACGTAAAAAACGTGAAAAACGTGGGCTTTAATAACACCAGCTAAAAGTGCTTTAAGGCGAGGATGTTCGTGGAGCCGCAGTGGGGACACTTTAGGTAAGTTCCATACGACTGGGTTCTGCAGTGGTGACAGTATGCGAGCGAGAGGTGGTAAGCGAAGAACCCCACGTTGCTCATGACGAGTTGCCTCGTTGTGGCGAGAAGTAATGCTGGTGTGGGCTGCTGAGTTTCCGTTTCTATCAGAGCCAAGTGTCCACCAGGGGTGAGCTTATGAATTCGCTCCTCTAAGCCGAGCTGCTCTTTCTTCTGGAAGGACAGAGTGTTAATGTCTGAGTAGTAGGGGTTATCCTTCGTGCCCCGAGTCTTCACCACTCCCCAGCCATACTTCTCAACGTCCAGCCACGCCAGTCTCTTTGCCGCCGTCTTGTTCGGAGTGATGGCTGTCGTCAGCCGAGTATGTGGTTTTTTAGCGTGCTTCCTTGCGTAGGCATTGATGTGTTCCAGAATTCTCTCCGTGATTACGAAGGCTTTCCCGTAGTCTTCGTCCACGTCTTTGCCAATCAACGTTTGAACTGCCTCGTTCAGCCCCGCTAGGACTATCGTTCGCGTTGTGTTCTCCAGCCTGAAATATTTATCGCCGTCTGTCTCCTGCGTCAGGTAGGGCAAGAGTCTCTGTTCTGCGCGTTTTCTGATCGTTTGGTACTTGATTTCTAGGGCTTGGCGGGCTGTGCCGATGTGCTCGTCCAAGAGCTCGAAGAGTTTGTCCTCGTTTCCTTTTGCGTCGAAGGAAATTCTGGGCAGGTTCACAGTGACGGTTTCTAGATTTCCTGTCCGTTGGGTGTCGAGTTCCCAGTCTTGTTGGTATTCGTCTGCTAGCCTCAAGCCCGAGGCAGTGTACGAGGCGTTTTTTTGGTGGTCGGGGCACAAGTTGGCGAAGTACACGAGCATGCTCGTTGCGGCGAGTCTGTGCGCTTCTTGAAATGAGGGCTCGGCTTCGCTGTCTTTGAGGGTTTTGTGGCGTGTTTTGATGACGATTCTTGGGTTCTGCAGCGGATATTTCGTGTTTTCTTCGCTCAATGTTTCGAGCAACACGAGGGCGAGTCGTTGAGCCTCGGTTGTTTGTGGGGCGCTTTTCTCAGCTGAAAGTTCGAGGCTAAGAGTGGTTGGTGTGGGGGCTGTTTGGTTCAGGTCTTTAACGAAGAGACGAAGGAGTTCTTTGATTTTTGCGGAGTCTATATCTTTTGTGTATGGGGCTAGGTAGATGTTGAAGTTGTCTAGGTTTTGTTGTCCCGTTGTTTCTGCGGCGGTGTTTCGGACGATGTTCGTGGTGAGGTTGAGGGCTGCTTCGAGCGTTTTCGGCTTGTAGGCTTGGAAGAAGTAGGAGAGGCTGTGGGTGGTTTCGTTCGGCATCAGTATCCACGTGCCGAGGTTGTGGAGTTGTATGTTACCGCTCAGGTGGGCATCTGAGATGCTGCGGGGTAGGATGTTGAGGAGAGTGTACTCCTCCATGACGGCGTCGCCCGCTGCCTTGTGGACCGCTTCGACGTCTGGTTTTGCGGAGTTTATCAGGCGTGTGACTTCGTAAACGGGTAAGCCTAAGCGTGTGAGTTTGTGGCGATAATCCTCGTAGTGCTTTTCCAGGAGGATTGTGTTGACGATTTCGCGGACGAGGGGGGCTGTTAAGTACTTGGTCTTGAATTGTTGGAGACGTTTTTCGGTTTCTCGGGCGATTTTTTGGGCGAGATCAGTGGAAACGTTGGCCTCGGTGATGAGAGACTGGGCGATTTTGTTCCTGTCGAACTCTTCTATGC
>CAZPDY010000142.1:0-4094 GCA_964585455.1 uncultured Candidatus Bathyarchaeia archaeon
CTCCCAAAGCCCCCGCCAGTCCAACCCCGACGAGAAAACAACACAAACTCTCGCATAACACCAAACTAACGACAACCCACGATTTCAATCTATCCCCAACCCAACCCGCAACATTCCTAATAGGACGGTCTAGACTAGGCGCAGAGAACACAAACAACCGCGAAACCGCACAAAAACCCCACTCACAGACACAAACATTATAAAACCATAGTTAACAGTAGACTACACCCAAAACACAACTCAGACAAAAAGAAACACTTAAAGTTGGAAAACACGTAAATAAGGTTAGGGGAAATGCTCTTTTGTCGAACCTCGGAAAAACCTTCGGAAAAATCGTCCGACGAGACAAAAAAACAGAAGACAGAGCAGAAAACATTTCCGAGAATCGCGTTTTCAAAACCTACTTGAAGGCAATGCCCCTTCGAAACCTCTCCGATTTGGACACGATAAAACAAGAAGTCAAACAAGGCAACATCCTCATACTAAAAATAAGCCCCCTAGCGAACAAGAGCATTGAAGACATCAAAAAAGCCGTAAACGAACTATGCGAATTCGTCAAAACAGTAGACGGAGACATCGCCCGCCTGGGAGAAGAAAGAATAGTAATCACCCCCTCTGGAGTGCGAATCTGGAGAGAAAAAACCGTCACACCGGAAGAACAGGTTCCTACCGCAGCCTGATGGTCTCCAAAACCTCGGGCGCCACAGCGTCAATCTTGAACCTTCTCCTAAGAAAGTTCGCAACGCTAAAACATTTCGCCTTCTCACCATGACAAACTATCACCTTCTCAGGCTTCGGCGTAACACGAGTAATGTAATTAATAATCTGCCTCCTGTCCGAATGCCCCGAAAAACCCTCGATAGACTCGACACGCAACTTGACCCTAATGATTTCCATCTTTCCCTCGTTATTCATAATAGGAGTCTCAGCCAACCCTCTCTGCACCCGCCGCCCCAGAGTGCCTTCAATCTGGTAACTGACGAACAACACCGTGTTAAGCTCGTTGGAGGCTAACCGTTTGAAATAATCAATCACTGGTCCCCCCTCGAGCATGCCCGCAGTCGCCATTATGATGCTCGGCTCTCCCTCCACTATCTCATCTCGGGCGCTCGGATGCTCCACCATGGTGAAGTAGTCCGACTGAAAGGGGTTTACTCCTTCATGCAGAATGCTGTTCCGAACTTCCCTAGCCAAATACTCAGGATAGGCAGTGTGAATAGCTGTGGCTTCGGAAATCATTCCCTCGATGAACACGGGCGCCTCCTTCATCTGCCCCCGCTTCATGTAACCATCGATAATCAACATAATTTCCTGGGCTCGACCAACCGCGGGCACTGGAATTATAACCTTCCCACCGTGCTCCAATGTGTCGTTTATTATCGACGCGAGCCTTTCTTCAGCAGCAATCCGAGAAGGCATAACATCCTGCATAGCACCGTAGGTACTCTCAGTTATTATCGCCTCAACCCTGGGAAACTCGGTAGCCGCGGGCTCAAGAAGAGTGGTCTTCGCAAACTTATAGTCGCTCGTGTACACAAGGTTATGCAAGCCCTCCCCCACGTGCAGGTGAACGATCGACGACCCCAAAATGTGACCCGAGTTGTGCAAAGTCAAGCGAATGTCGGGCGAGATATCCGTCACCGCACCGTAACGCAGGGGCACAGTGTGAAGAACACATTCGCGCACGTCCTTCTGATCGTAAGGCGCCATGTGGCCCTGCTTACTCGCCACGTCCAAGTAGTCCAACTGGAGCAAAGTCATAAGGTTCGAGGTTGGAGCAGAAGAGTAGACTGGACCATCATAACCATACTTGAACAGGAAAGGCAGAAAACCGCAGTGGTCTAAATGTGCGTGACTCACGATTACTGCGTCGAGGTTTCCTACGTCGAATTGGGGTAGATCAAGACGTGGAAAGGCGTCCAGAGGGTTTGCGGAGCCGGGGTTGATTCCGCAGTCTACGAGCACTTGGCTTTCTCTCGTCTGCAACAAAAGTGCAGAACGACCCACCTCTCGGAACCCGCCTAACGCTGTGATTCTTACGTCGCCCACCTCACTGATCATCGGTCGAAATATCCTTTCACCCACTGTGCGCAGTATTCTCTCCCGTTCTTTGCTTTCCGAATGAAGGTAGTGGCGCATGTGGGTGATGATCTTCGAAGGTATAGGGGAGCTCCTCAAGATTCTGGGACGCCATCTTGTCTCTTTCACAATCTCCTGCAAGACCGCCCCGTTCTTTCCAATCACCAACCCCGGCTTTTTTGCGTCGATTATAACTTCGCCCAGGCTTGGGTCGAAGTTTATGCTCGTGATTTCAGCTTCTTTTGGCACCGTCTTTTCTATTATCTTTACAGCTTCTTTTTCGGGCAACCTCACGGTTGGGTCGGATCTCACGACTATTCTTTTGCGGATTAGACCGACTATCTCGGCGATGATGGAGCTTTGTTCGAAGAGAATCTCTGGTCTTTTAGTGTAGACTGCCAGTGCCGGTCCTTCAAACTCTATCCTAGTAACTTCTGCCTGTTCGGGTATGTGTTCTAAGACGGTTTGGCTTATTTCGCCCTTGCTCTTGCTCGCAGCTGTCACGACTTTTTCCTCGATTTCGACGTCTCCACTATGCCCTTTTTCTCTTCTTCGCTCAGTTCGCGGTAGCCCTCTTCGTTGATTATTACTACGTCGAAGCTGTTGCCGCTTCCGATGTCTCTCTTCATCGCAGCCTTCACTGCATGTACGACGATTGGCATCAGTTCCTTCGCGGGAGCTCCTTCGCGGTATCTGTCCTCAAGGACGCCGTATGCTACTGGAGAACCCGAGCCCGTGGCGACGCATTTTTCCTCAGTCAAGCTGCCGAGGGGGTCTAGCGAGAACACGTGGGCGCCTGTGTCGTCGACTCCTCCAATCAAGACTTGAGCAATTAGGGGGGCGTAGCGGGACGAGAAGAGGAGGTTTGCGATTAGTCTTGAGGCGGCTTTGATGGGGATCGGTCTCCCAAAGTTCATCTTGTACAACTGTGCGTTCGCCGTTAGTATGTCGACAACTCGTTGGGCGTCTGCTACGCTTCCTGAGATAGTCATGGCGATGTGATCGTCTATCTTGTATATTTTTTTGCCTTTCTTGTGGGCTATGAAAGTACCCATCGTAACACGTGTGTCTGAGGACAGGATTACTCCATCGCTGCCCACGACGCCTATTGTAGTTGTGCCTTTAAGGACTAATTTATTTGGTGTTTCACGCATTTCCAAGTTCCCCTGGAAAATCTAAAACGCTCTTGCGGTTGTACTTCCAAAGGAAGTTAGTCGTCATCTATACATTACCGACTGATTTAAAAAGATTTCGAGAACAATATTACCAGACGGAGACCCTTACGAATTCGCTAGAACAGTGATTTCCCTTGACTATGAAGCTTCATCAGATGCAGCTTCCGCGAGAGGTCGTGGTTGGAAATGGCACCATAAGGTATATCGTGCCTATTTGTAAGAAGCTCGGGTTTTCGGAATCTGCCTTCGTGGTTACAGGCATCGAAACCTACAAGATCGCTGGACGCAAAGTCATGGACTTGCTCAAGGATTCTGGAATCAGTGCCGATCATTTGCTCGTCTCTTCTTCTACCATTAAGGAGGTAAGTGCTGTAATAGAAAGAATAGAGGAGACGAAACCCCAAGTCGTTCTCGGTGTTGGAGGCGGCACGAAAATTGACGTCGCAAAACTCAGTGCTGCACGCCAGAGTGTTCCCTTCATAAGTGTACCCACCACTGCATCGCATGACGGTATTGCGAGTCCTCTGGCGTCTATCAAAGGGTCGGAGAAGCCTTATTCGGTCATGGCGCAGGCGCCTATGGCTATAATTGCTGACACGAGTGTGATCATCCACGCTTTGCATCGTTACACGGCTAGTGGGTGCGGGGACGTCATAGCCAAGTTCACGGCAGTGCGTGATTGGCATCTTGCTCATAAAGTGAAGAACGAATACTATGGAGAATACGCAGCCAGTTTGGCGCTGATGAGTGCAAAACTCGTTGCACGGAATGCTGAAGCAATCAAGCCGGGAGACGAAGAAGGATTGAGGATTCTTTTGGAAGCTCTGATTAGCTGTGGTG
>CAZPDY010000143.1:0-4087 GCA_964585455.1 uncultured Candidatus Bathyarchaeia archaeon
GTCCTAGCCCAGTTGTTCAAGCAGAAAGACGTGCCCTTCTCCTCGGTCGACATGGACGAAAACGCTAGCGGCTACATAGCCTCGAGCATGGAAGAAAAACTCCAAGCTAGGAATCAAGTGCTCGAAGCGCTGACCAAGTTGTCGAAGACAGCTAAGGGCAGCGTGGAGATGGAATACCTTGTAGCCTACGGTCAATGCTTACAACTGGAACTCGAAAAGATGCAGCGGGAAGCAAGCTTTCCCATACGAGAAAGCTGGATAGTCATGGGCATTCTGGACCAAGCACGAGAAATAGACGGCGAGGAAGAGGTTACCTGCATACACATAAGCAGCCCAGAACACATCAACGAGGTCGAAAAACTTCTCAAGACCTTGGAAGTGAATGTCGAAACACTCAAAATATCCAAAAAAATAGTTTCGATCTCTGCCAAGACGTCCAACTCTGAAGAACTCTCAGACCTGCTGCAGTCTATGCAAATCCTCGCAAAGCCTGAACTCAGGAAAAACTCAGAAGAAGACGCACCCCATATCCTGTTCTACTTGGACACGGACAAGAGAGCCAGCAGCTTTGACATCTGCATGGCTTATGACGCTGGTTTCAAAGCAGTCGTACCCTACGAAAACGTCAACGTCGAAGACGCTAAAAAAATAGTCCAAGACGCTATGTTCTCCCGAGGTCCAAAGGGAATCAAACACACCTCTTTCTTCATAGGCGGAAGAGACGCGGAAAAAGCGGAAGAAGTCCTAGAAACAGTTAAGAACACCATGTTTCCCCCCTTCGAAGCCGGCATCATAATCGACCCTTGCGGAGCATACACCACCGCAGCAGCTGCCGTGGCTAAGGTTGAGGAGGCAGTGTCATCCAACAAGCTCGGAAGTCTCGGAGGCAAGACTTGCGCCGTTTTCGGAACCGGACCCGTGGGAATAATCATCGCGGTTCTCCTGACGCGACTCGGCTGCGACGTAATGCTAGTGAGTCCCAACCCGAAGCGCAAGGACGGAGAGGAATACGCTCAAAGCCTCGAACATCTGCTAAGCAGCAAATACGGTGCAAACGTGAAAGGCGTTTTTGCCCCCGCTGATACTGAGAAATCCCAAGTTCTACGTGGGGCTGACGTGATATTTTGCGCCTCCACTGAAGGAACTCGAGTCATCGAAAAAGAACTGCTAGAAGACGTCAAGCTGTTAAAGGTAATTGCAGACATCAACGCCGTCCCACCACTAGGAGTGGAAGGAATAAAGCTGGAAGACGACATGCGAGAGATAGCGGCAGGAATTTTCGGAATCGGCGCCCTCACCATTGGCAAATTGAAGTACCAGTTAGAAAAAGAAATTTTAAGAGAAGTACGAAAAAACGGAAAGGAAGTTTACAATTACAATTTCACTCTACAACTTGCTCGAAAACTGCTTCAAAAAGAAGCGTCGGTGGCTAACCTCTCGGTTACCTTAAAGTATCCTGGCAAACAGAAAAAATAATAGTTTTTTAAGAAGCCGCCTTGTAAGAGCGATTGATCGTAATCTCAGCGATGTCAGCCGCGTATTCAGCGATACGCTTTATACTGTCCCGTGTAGAGCAGGTGGCGCAGATTATCAGAGCGTTCTTTTCCGTCAAGAACGATTTTGAAGCAATATCCAGGTCTAGCTTATCGATACTCCTTTGCTCTTCTATTACTTCGTCAGAACTGCCCACGTTGTTTGAGAAGAAAGCCTCGACCGCCTTGTTGTATGAACCCATGGCTGTGCTCCCAGCTGTAACCATGAGTTTCAGCAGTGGTTCAGAGATTCTTTGTTCTCTTCCGCTTAGGATTATTATGTTTTTTGCGATGTTCGTGGCGTGGTCTGCGACGTGTTCTATCCTATGAACTAGGGTTTGATAGTCTAAGCAGTCGATAGGCTCAAGTTCTAGTTGATTCGCCAACGCAGGGTCGAGAGCGGCACTGCGAAGGAGACGGAGAAGAAAGAAAGAAAAATGGTCAACGTCCTCGTCCAAAGTGTAGACGGCTCTCGCCAGCTTCGCGTCCCGAGTCTCCAGCGAGTTCAGGGCGTCTCTGCACATGGAGCTTGAGATTAAGTGCATCCTACGAAGGCTAGAAACGACCGAGGCTTTCGACTCGTCTATCAACGTTTGGATATAGATACTCTTAGCGTCAGACTCTATAATCCGCATGTAGAGCACCCCCGCTATATGGCGAATCGCCCTCTGCTGCGAAATCGAAAAAATCCTGTCTGAAGCCAGCCTAATGCCCGAATACCCGTTTAGGTAGCAACCGATTATGCTTCGAACGATCATAACCTCTTTTTCGTCTGGGTCGACGCGGAGGGTTATCGTCTTAGGCTCTCTCTTCTTTTCAACTCCTGGAAAGACGACCAAGGAGCGGTCTCTTTGAACGGCTAGCGAGACAACGTCGCCCTGTTTCAGCTCGTTCAAGTTTATCCAATGCTTCGGCAGAGAGATGACGAGAGATGATCTTCCTAAGGACATAACTTTACGTTGGTCCATCGTGGCTCACCGTTAAGATTAAAGAGTCTCTCTCAATATATACTTATTGAAGGAATATATACTCACGAAGGGAGGGAACTGGGTAAGAAGGGCAGAGAACACGTTTTGAAAGACTTTTTCATAACAAGACACGTGGAGGATTACCTGAAGCTCTTCAACTCGCTTCAAACTCAAGTATAATAATGGACCGGGCGGGATTTGAACCCGCGGCCTCCTGAGTGCAAGTCAGGCATTCATTCCAGACTGAACTACCGGCCCGCTCAAGTGCGATTTCCTTGAAAGGGCAAGTTTGCTATTAAAGGTTTTTAGTTTCTATCGCTTCTTCTTTCCCTGTTTCTTCAGAAACCGTTTGTTGGGCAGTTTCGGCTTCCTTACACGTTCCGCATCTGCAACAGCCAAAACAATCCCTCAGACTGAAATACCCTGCGTTTTTGCTTACTACGCAGATTTCTAGAATAGATGTTCTATAAGAAATCAGCTATTATGCTTTTGTGCTACTGCACTAGAATAGCCCTTGAGAGAGGAGACGACATGAGGAAAACTGTAATTATTCAAGGCTTTGTGGCTCTTGCACTCGTCATGCTGACTTTGCAGTTTGTGCCCGTTCCAGCATTGAACGAAGTTAGACGACTCGACGAAGCAGACGTGGAACCCACGCTGCAAGAATGGTTTGACATGAATGGATACGCCATCAACGCTACCGCAGACGAATTAGGGATAGAAACTTTCGAAGCGGGATACTATCAGATCGCCATTCTGGATGAAATCGCTGGGTACGCTCCTTCAAACAACCTAAGCTGGTACCTAACATCGTCGAGCGAGCTACACCTAATCTTTTTAGGAGACAACACCACGGGAGACACAACAGTCTTCGTAGCGACAGAAACCTTTGGACTGTGCCTAGGCACGCCAGACGGTTTGTTCTACGGTGAACCCAACCACCAGCTATTCTACACCGAGACAAGCCGCAACCCAGACGGGTTCGACCACTCATTAGTCTTCGCTAACCCTAACCCTCCGGGCGGGTTCATAATCGTTTGGGAAGACTTGTGGGAAGGCGGCGACAAGGATTTTCAAGACATAATTCTGGCTATGTTAGTCCCAGTCATAAGAGCGAAAGTCTGCATCTGCCCACACACTTTGAACCTGAAGAGCAGGGGAAGATGGATCACGTGCTTTATCATGCTGCCTAAAGAGTATGATGTTGAAGACATCGACATCTCTACGATAAGGCTGAATGGCACAGTACCAACTGAACTCAAACCCTCGGCGGTCTTCAGGCTAAAATGTGTTGGCGTCAAAATACTCATGGTGAAATTCAGCAGAGCTGACGCCATAGAGCTAATCAAAAGCGTCATCGGGACAGGCAGGTGTGCCTCGCGGTGTCTGAAGGTTACTTTGACGGTCACTGGAACCCTGTACAGTGGTCAACCCTTCGAGGGAAGCACGAGGATTCGGGTAATTCATTTCTCAAGATGTAGAGACTAAAGCCTCTAATCCCCTTGTTTTTCTTGTAAGCTGAAAGCTGTGTTGCTGAGTCTGGACTAGGCTTCCTTATTGCGGTTTTTTTGTGGGCTTGGGTAGAGG
>CAZPDY010000144.1:0-4077 GCA_964585455.1 uncultured Candidatus Bathyarchaeia archaeon
GATCGCCGCCTTCGCAAGGCGGAAGCCGCGGGTTCAAATCCCGCTCGGTCCACCAAGCAAGTTTAGGAAGAAAAGGAAAGCTATCGATGCTGTACCCTAAAGAGTGGGAAGGAAAAGTAGTTCTTAGAAATGGTCAACGCGTGTTTCTCCGTCCTGAATTGTCAAGTGACACCGAGATGCTGTGGGAAATGTTCTCCACGTTGTCTAAGGAGAGCTTGGACAACCTCGTGGAGCCTTTCACTCGTGAAAGAGTCGAAGGATGGACGAGCAATATAGACTACGATAAGCATCTGCCCATTCTAGCGTTGGTCCAAGAGGGGAAGAGGGAGCGAATAATCGGTTCAGCAACCTTGTCCTTCCATTCGACCGAAGCCAACCGACACAAGGCAGAGCTTGGGATAACCGTACATGATGACTACCAAAATCTGGGACTCGGGACTATCTTGATTAATCATCTACTCAACATCGCTCGCAAGAAGGGGTTAAAGAAAGTCTACCTTCTCGTTAACACTAGCAACAGCAGGGCAATCCACGTCTATGAGAGATGCGGCTTCAAAATCGAAGCGAGGCTTGAGAAGGAACACCTTTTGGAAGGAAAGCTGGAAGACTATTTTCGCATGGCAACGTTTCTCTGACAAATTTCGATAACAAGCTTAACTGTCATCAACGACTTATTTAAGAAGAAATTCACACTATTTCACTGGGAAAAGCGATGGAACTAGAAATCATAACCAGCAGAGAAATGCGAACTCTCGAAACAAACGCAGAATACTTCGGCATCTCACTCCTGCAACTCATGGAAAACGCTGGACACGGCGTTGCCTCTGAAATCGCCGCTCGATTCCCCCCAAAAAAAACACGTATCGCCGTTTTCTGCGGCTTGGGAGGAAACGGCGGCGACGGCTTCGTAGCAGCTCGTCATCTTCTCTCCTTAGGCTACTCGATAGAAGTCGTAATCGCTGGCAGAACCGCAGACATCATGCATGAAACGGCAAGCAAAAACTGGCTTGCCCTAAATTCCTTAAGCAGCTCCATGGTGGTTCACGAAGTCACCGATTCATCCCAAGTCTCCGAAGTTAAGGCAGACGTCGCCATCGATGCCTTATTAGGCATCGGGTTAAAAGGCCCCCCGCGACAACCTGTCCTGCAGTTAATTAAGATGATGAACGGGATGCAGGCTTTTCGTTTAGCCGTTGACGTCCCAAGCGGTCTGGATTCTGACTCTGGGGAGGCTTTGGGCGAGGTTGTGAAGGCTGATGTGACTGTCACATTTCATAGAGCGAAGCCAGGTCTGCTCAAAGCAAGAGATTACGTGGGCGAGTTGGTGGTGAAGGACATCGGGCTGCCCAAAGCTTTTGAGGAGTTTGCTGGACCAGGCGACGTTGTCCAAGTGGTCAAGCCTCGTTTTGCGGAATCGCATAAGGGCGATTTTGGCAAGGTGTTGGTTGTGGGGGGAAGCGAAACCTATTCCGGCGCTCCTGCCCTTGTCGCCCTCGCGGCGCTCCGTACTGGCGTGGATTTGGCTTACATCGCCGCTCCTGAGAGAACAGCCTACGCAATTTCCTCCACGACGCCAGAATTGATTGCAATCAAACTCGAGGGCACTCACCTTAATCCTGACAACGTTCCCCAAATCGAGCAATACCTAAAAAGGGCAACAGCAGCAGTCGTAGGTCCAGGTCTCGGGCTTCACGAAGAAACAAAGAAAGCTGTTGAAGAAGTCGTGGCAGCCACAGAAGAGACAGGAATCCCGTTGCTGTTAGACGCTGATGGACTGAAAGCATTTGCAGAATTCAAACGCCCACTGCGAGTTCCGCTGGTTTTGACGCCCCACACTGGCGAATACGCCATCTTGACGGGCAAGGAGCTGCCGTCCAGTCTCGAAGAGAGAGTGTAGAGGGTAACGAGGACAGCTGCGAAGCTCAACGCAGTGGTCCTTTTGAAAGGAAACACCGACATAATTTCCGATGGGAGAAGGGTGAAGCTGAGTTTCACGGGTAATCCCGGCATGACTGTGGGAGGAACAGGTGATGTGCTTTCTGGAATAGTCGGTGCCTTTATGTCTCAACAGGCTGATGCCTTCGAGGCAGCGGTCGCGGGCGCATTTGTGAACGGGGCTGCAGGCGATTTTGTCAAGAGCGAGGAGGGGTATCATATGGTGGCTACAGACCTGCTCGGCTGGATTCCAAGGGTTATAGACGACCCGATGTCGCACATGAAGGTACGAGAGAATGCCCCTTAAAGACGTGAGGATTGTCGTTTACCATGCTAAGCAATGTGACCCTCGGAAATGCTCAGCACTCAAACTAAGGCGCCACAACTTTGTCAGGGTTGTCCATCAAGCACGAGGGTTGCCTCGAGGGGCGGTGATTCTCAACCCTTTCTCCGCTAGGGCGTTTTCGCCAGCTGACCGTGGGCGAATTGAGGAAAAGGGTCTCGTTGCTCTGGACCTGAGTTGGAGACATGCCGACGAAGTGAAGAAACTTCTCTATCTGCGGGGAGTGTCTCGATGCTTGCCCTACTTGGTCGCTGCAAACCCTGTTAATTATGGGACGCCGACTAAACTCAGTACGGTTGAGGCGTTGGCGGCTGCACTCTACATAGCATGTCTTAAGGAGGAAGCGGAGGAGCTCCTGTCGGTTTTTAAGTGGGGACCAGAGTTTGTGCGATTGAACCGAGAAAGGCTGGATGCTTACGCGCAAGCCTCCAGTAGCGGTGAGGTTGTCGAGTTGCAGAAGGTTTTTATGAAGTGATTCAATCTGATTTCGGGTGAAACTGAGTTCGTCTAGGAGCTTCATTGGTGATGGTTGAATGAAGAATAAGCGAAGTTTGATGTACGTTCTTCTTCTGGCTCTTATGCTGCAGCAACTGTCGTTAGCGCCGATTCGTTCTACAGGCGTGGGCTTAGTCCGAGCGGATAGTTTCTCGATTCAAGAAGCTATCAACGGAGCGAGGGAAGGAGACATTATTTTAGTGCCCTCGGGAACGTACTATGAAAGCATAGTCGTGAACAAGACTGTGTCACTCATTGGAGAAAATGCAGCCACTACGATTATTGATGGAACTGGGTTTGAGACCGCGATTTCCATAAAAAGTGATAACGTCAAGGTCAAGGGGTTCACGATACAGGGATGCAGCCAAAGTGGGCAGACAGGCATCAGCATTCAGGATTTCGACAACGGCGAAATAAGTCACAACGTTATACGTGGTAATTTTTATGGAGTTCGGATACTCCGTTCTGAGAAGAGCTCTGTTTCCGACAACAACTTCTCTTCGAACAGTTGGGGGATTTACCTGATGAGCTTTTCAAACTTCACCACGGTCGTGAGGAACAATATTGAGAGTGAATATTCTGGCGTCTGGTGTGAATGGTCGAACAACAACACTCTGGCGGGCAACACGATTCGCCATTGTAGCCAATATGGACTCTGGCTCCGCAAATCCAACAGCAGCGGGATTTTTCATAACAACTTTATCGAAAACAGGAATCACGTGTGGATCGTAACTTCGGTTGACTCGTGGGACAACGGGTTCGAGGGCAATTTTTGGAGCAACTACACAGGTGTAGATGGGGATGGCGATGGCTTAGGCGACACGCCCCATGTCATCGACGCAGACAACGTTGACAATCATCCTCTCATGGGCGTTTCCGCTGACTTTGAGGCGAATGGTCAATATGTTCGTTTAATCTCCAACTCTACCGTTCACGGCATTAGCTTCAACGTGATCAATCAGACAGCACGTTCGATCAGCCTCAACGTTTCTGGACTGGAAGGCAGAGGCTTCTGCAGAATCGTTATCCCCACTGCTTTGGGAGTTGCTCCGTTCACGGTTCTTGTCGATGGAGGGGCGCCATTGGAATGGAAAGTTTCACATTCTAGCCCCGAGGATACTACGCTTCTCGTCAAGTATCTTCATTCAGAACGGAAAGTGACCGTAATTATGAAGTTTCAGCCAGCGGATAATCTATTCCTTTACGTTGCCATCGCCACTGTCATTCTATCCGCCGCTGTCGTGGTGATTGGGGTGTTAGTTTATCGAAGAAGGAAGCAGAAACTGGCAGACGTTGAAGGGCAT
>CAZPDY010000145.1:0-2341 GCA_964585455.1 uncultured Candidatus Bathyarchaeia archaeon
TCGTTAGGCTCGAGGACAGCGTGTTGAAGAGGGTGATGGCAGGCGACGTTACCGTGAGGAAGAAGCTCTAATCAGGGAGCACGCTTTCTCTTCCACTTCAAGCCTTCGGGCGTGTCTTCCAGGACGATTCCCATTTCTCGTAGCTTGTCTCGGATGGAGTCGGCGGTCTTCCAATCCTTTGTCTCCCTTGCCTCCTCCCTCTTTCTAACCAAGTCTTCAACTTCTTTGGACAGCTTCTCTTCTCTTCGCTCGCAGAAGCCACGTAACACACCCAATACCTTGTCAAAATCCATCATTAACCCCTTCACCCGCTCTGCACCCGCACGATTCAGTTTCTTCTCGTCGATTAGCGTGTTCACGTCCCTCACGAGGTTGAACACGACTGCTAGAGCCTTGCTGACGTCTAAGTCGTCGTCCATCGCGTCCTCAAAATCCTTCCTCGCCTTCTCTACTAGACCGTCGATTTCTGCGCCTTCGCTGTTCTCGACTTGTTCAAGCCTTTCCAGAAAATCGTAGAGCCTCTGCAGGGCGTTCTTAGCCGCTTCCAAGCCTTCGAAAGTGAACCCAAACTGTTTTCGATAGTGGGTTGACAGCAAGAAATACCTGACAACCATCGGGTCATGACCCATCTGGACCAAGTCTCGCAGCGTGGAGAAGTTTCTCAGCGATTTGCCCATCCTCTCGCCCTTGACGAGCAGATGCTCATTGTGTATCCAATAATTCACAAACCGTTTGCCCGTCGCCGCTTCGCTCTGAGCTATCTCGTTCTCGTGGTGGGGAAACATGTTGTCGACTCCGCCCGTGTGGATGTCCAGGGTTTCACCCAAGTATTTCATGGACATGGCGGAGCATTCAACATGCCATCCCGGTCTGCCCTTGCCGAGGGGGGTTTCCCAGAACACATCGCCGTCGGCGGGGTTCCAAGCTTTCCAGAGGGCGAAATCGCTTGCCTGTTCCTTACCATACTCGTCCCCCTTAACCCTGGCACCCGCCTTCAATCCCTTGAGCTTCATCTTGGACAGCTTACCGTATGATTTGAATTTGGAGATGGCGTAGTAGATTGAGCCGTCTTCACTCCTGTAGCCGTAGCCTTTCTCCATCAAAGTCGAGACCAGTTTAACCATCTCCTCAATGTGCTCGGTGGCTTTCGGCATGATGCTTGGCTGCTCGATGTTCAAAGCCATCAAGTCATCGAGGAACGCTTCGATGTACTTTTTAGTGTACTGCTGAAGGGACACGCCCTCTCTCTGCATGCCTCGGATGGTTTTGTCGTCCACGTCCGTGAAGTTCATCACATGCTTTACCTTGAAGCCTCTGTATTCCAGCCAACGTCTCAATATGTCGACGAACACGTACGCTCGGAGGTTGCCTATGTGCGCGTAATCATACACCGTCAAACCGCACGAGTACAAGCGGACTTTGCCCTTTTCGATAGGCTTGAAGGCTTCTATCTTTCGGGTCATGGTGTTGTAGAATCGAAGCATCAGATGTCTCTCACAGTGTCAGACATGCTTTCCGAAATTATGTTTTTCTATACTACCGAAGTGGTGAAGTAAATATATACCTAGAAGGAATAGTGTAGCTGTTCGTAGAGGATGTGGATGCTTTGGCTGTCCGTGAACCGACTGTGAAAGAGAAGATTCAGCGAATGCGGGAGCTGCGAGAGAAGGCGAAGCTCGGGGGCGGAAAGGAGAGAATAGAGAAGCAACACGAACAAGGCAAACTAACGGCTAGAGAGAGAATCGACCTACTCCTAGACCCCAGCAGCTTCGTGGAACTCGACCCCTTCACCGTTCACATTTGCACTGATTTCGGGATGGCTGAAAGAAAAACCTTGGGCGACGGCGTGGTCACAGGCTACGGCACAATCAACGGGCGCCTCGTCTACGTTTTCTCCCACGACTTCACCGTGTTCGGCGGCTCTCTGGGGGAAATGTTTGCCAAGAAAGTGAGCAAACTCATGGACTTGGCCATGAAAACAGGTGCGCCAGTAATAGGGTTGAACGACAGCGGCGGCGCCAGAATCCAAGAAGGCGTGGCAAGCCTAGGGGGCTATGGCGACATCTTCGACAAGAACGTAGTGGCTTCAGGCGTCATACCCCAAATCTCCGCTGTCATGGGTCCATGCGCGGGGGGAGCGGTCTACTCGCCAGCCATGACCGACTTCATCATCATGGTTAAGGACACGAGCCACATGTTCATCACGGGACCAGAAGTCATCAAGACCGTCCTAGGACAAGAGGTCAACTTTGAAGAGTTGGGCGGCGCCTTGGTTCACATGCAGACCAGCGGCGTCTGCCATTTTATGGCTAACAACGAGCAAGAATGCATGGAGATTATC
>CAZPDY010000145.1:2351-4069 GCA_964585455.1 uncultured Candidatus Bathyarchaeia archaeon
TATCAAGAAGCTTCTCAGCTACCTGCCCTCCAACAACATGGAGGACCCGCCTGTAGAGGAGACTGGCGACGACCCGAACCGCACCGACGACCAGTTGGAAGAAGTGGTGCCCGACGACCCTGACAAACCCTACGACGTTAAAGACGTAATCGCCTCAGTAGCGGACAACGGAGAATTCTTGGAAGTTCAGCCCCTCTGGGCGCCCAACATAGTCGTGGGCTTCGCGAGACTGAACGGGCGTGCTGTGGGAATCGTGGCAAACCAGCCAAAATATTTTGCAGGTGCCCTAGACGTAAACTCATCCACCAAGGCTGCCCGTTTCATACGTTTCTGCGACGCCTTCAACGTTCCCATAATCACCTTCGAAGACGTCCCAGGCTTCTTACCCGGCATAGACCAAGAGCACGGTGGGATTATTCGCCACGGCTCGAAACTGCTCTTCGCCTACTGCGAGGCCACCGTGCCGAAAATAACCGTCATACTCCGCAAAGCCTACGGGGGAGCCTACGACGTCATGGGCAGCAAACACTCGGGCGCCGACATAAACTACGCTTGGCCGTCGGCTGAAATCGCTGTCATGGGACCAGCAGGAGCGATTAACATCATCTTCCGAAAAGAAATCGAGAAAGCCAAAGACCCAGAGAAGAGGAAGAAGGAGTTGACTGCGGAGTATCGGGAGAAGTTTGCGAACCCCTACATCGCCGCCGAGAAGGGTTACATAGACGACGTCATCGAGCCGTCGCAGACTCGACCCAAGCTCATCAGCGCCCTCGAGATGCTCATCACCAAACGCGAGCCACGACCACCCAAGAAACATCCAAACATACCATTGTAAACCTTAGACTCTTGGATTCGACAAACTGAGGGTTAAACCTCATCCCAACGCTGACGTTCATATTCTTGACATCATTTTTCAAACAAGATTCGCACATCTACGTCTGAGAAATGCTTGAATGTTTTTTGCCGAATTTTTCGTCCAGTCTTCGTGTGTAAGTCTGTAATGCCTTGAGAGCAACTGTGCCGCCAACCTTTCCCTCGAACGACATTTTCATGACCCAACCCTTGCTCCGCAAATATCCTGTGCCAGTCGCTAAGTCTTCCTCCATTACCCCTGTCAACGCAACACGTTCGCAGCGAACTCCAAACTCGGATAAAACCTTGAAAATTGTGTCTTTCACGAAAGACCAAATCGCCAGTGTCTTCTCGCTGCCTCGATTAGCCTCGTAGATTTTGGCATCAACAACAAGATATGCATTCTCTTCCTTCTCAAATTTGCCATAAGCTCCGAGTATCCACAAGAACCGCAGAACATGTGCCCTTCGGTTTTCAAGTCTGTGCTGTTGAGCGAAAGTGTCAGTATCCCGCAGTCCTAATGAAGAGCGTTTTATGGCTGCCAACAGCTTGTGAACCGCTCTAAACGATTCTTTCTCTTTCTTAGAGTAGGGCAGGCTTTCTGGAAAGTCAGCAATTCTCGTCTCAAGCGTCGGAACCGTGGCAGGTTCCACAATCTCTTCTGGCTTCAGCGATGCACGAATGGACTCTAAACGACTTATTCCCTTAAAGGCTCGACAAACGCATGATACTCTTCTTCAGATATTGGTGCACCAGGCTTCTCCTCTATAGTCTTGCGGTTCCAAACACCCCCCGTTGCTCTCACCGTGTCACATGGAAATCTGGAACAATAGGCACAGTTAGCCACTCCAGCCCTGTCTACGCAC
>CAZPDY010000146.1:0-4067 GCA_964585455.1 uncultured Candidatus Bathyarchaeia archaeon
CCCCATGGAACAGTTGAAGGGAGGCAAGAGGGAGAAGCGGAGAGTGCTCGTCCCGAAGCAGCTGGTCGGAATCGCGAAGGAATTAGAGGGCACTCTGGAGGCGGTGTTGCTCAACGAAAAGATGGAGCAGAAGGAACGCTTGCCCGTGAGCGAGTTAGCCGAGAAGCTTCAACAAACTGAAGATGTGGACACGGTGGTCTTCGACGGCGTCATAACACAACGCCTCGTGGACGTAGCGAGCCAGAAGAACGTCAAGTACCTCGTGGCCGCACGCGTCTCTGACGTGGTGAAGCAGCCCCTAAACGTGCATCTCATCACTTTCGCCGACATTCAAGGCTGATTGCTCGTTATTTTTCTACCCATCTTTTATAGAGAAGTATTCCGACCCCGTACAAGACGGCGGCAGATACTGCGAGAGTAGCAATAGGCATAAGTAGGTCAGTGATCGTGGCGTTCCGAATCATTATGTCCCTCAACGCTTGGGCGGCGTAAGTCACGGGTATCACTCGTCCCATCTGCTGCATGTAAGTTGGCAAATAATCTAAGGGGAAGTACATGCCCGTGAAGAACTGTAGCACTATCGCTATCGTCGTGGCTGCGTTTGACGCTTCTTGGGGCGACCTTCCGATGCAGGATATTATCAAGCCTAGGGCTATGCCGTTTATCGAGCCTAAGAAGAATATTGGGATTAGCAGCGGAACGTTCCAACTAAGCCTCGGAGCCAGGAGGACTACGGCTAGGCTAGCCATGACGACGATCGATATGGTTGTCTGGGCTAAGGCTGCCAAGGTCTTGCCCAGAAGCATGTTTATGGGGCGTATGGGTGCAACCCTAATTTTCTTCAGCGTTCCTCTTTCTCTTTCGAGGACGATTGCTTCTGTGGCTACCACTATGCTCGAGAACAAGAGCGGATAGGTCAGCATGCTTGGAACGATGTTCTCTTTATACCCTACTTGTTCTCCGATTACGAAGACTTCTTCGTCTATCGTGACTGGGTCGGTGTAGTTGGTGTGGTAAGTTTGGTAGTAGTAGCTTTCGTAGAATTCCGTGAAGAAGGTTTTGACTCCGACCCTGATTAGCTGGCTCACGTCGAGGTAGGTGCCGTCTACGACGAGCCCCACGCTCGCCTTGCCGAAGTAGAGGTCTTGGGTGAAGTTTTCGGGAATAGTTATGAAGGCGCGTATATTGGTTCGGTTCAGTTCTCTCCATGCTTCTGTCTCGTTGGCGAAGTTTCTAACTGCGAGGAACCCTGTTTGGTTAAGCCCAGACACTATGCTCGCTGTTATGGAGTCTTGTTCGTAATCGACTACTCCTACGGTTGCGTTGAAAGATATGTTCCGTCCAAAAATCGCGGTGAACAGCAGCATAATCATCACTGGGAAGGCTATTGTCCAGAAGACCGTGCCTCTTTCCCTGAAGAACGTCTTGATGTCTTTCATGGCTATTCCTAAAATCGAGTTCACGTCGATATCTCCGTCAGTCTTCTTCCAGTCAGCTTTATGAAGACGCCTTCTAATGTGGGTTCGACTATCTCGACTTTTTCTGCAGAAACTCCTTGTGAGCTCAGTTTGTTCGACGCTTCGTTCATGATTTCCCACGGGTTCGCGGTGAAGACTCGTATTTCATCATCCGTCAAAGTGCAGTTATATCCCTTGAGAATCGTGAGCGCCTTCTTTCTCTGAGTCTCCTCTACCCGAATGTGTATCGCTGGCTCTCCACCCATAGTTTTCTTCAAGACGTGAGGCTGGTCGAGCGCCGCGATTTTTCCCTATCCATTATCGCAACCCTATCGCAAATCTCGTCAGCCTCAAACATGTCATGCGTAGAGAGTAGAACAGTTTTGCCGAAATGCTTGAGGTTCTTTATCAGTTCCCAAAACTCCCTCTTGATGTTAGGGTCGAAACCAACGGTTGGCTCGTCTAGGATTACGATCGGAGGGTCGTGGATTATGGAGGCTGCGAGGTTTGCGCGTCTCTTCATCCCACCCGAAAGTTGTCGAACCCTTCTTTTTAGGAATTCTCCGACGCCCAGCACTTTTGAGGCGAATTCGAGCCTCTCCTTAAACTTCGCAGAACTTAGCGAATAGAGCGAGGCTGAAAAAGTAAGATTTTCTCGGACGCTTAATAAGTCGTAGAGCAAGGTTTCCTGAGGGCAGAAACCAATCATGCCACGAATCTTTCGCGAATCTCTACTAAGGTCGAAGCCATTTATCGTGGCTTTCCCATGGTCGAACCCTCTCAACCCGCACAGTATCTCCATCAGCGTCGTTTTTCCAGCGCCGTTTGGACCCAGCAGTCCGAAGGTTTCTCCTTCTTCAACGTCGAAGGAAACGCTGTCAACTGCTACGACTTCGCCGTAATGTTTCACCAAGCCTTCAGCTTCGATGATCATTCTGCACACTTTTTTGAATTCCAATTGAGAACTCCTTTATGTAGCTTCCTTATATTGTTCACTGATTTTAGGAAAGGAATCTGTCCAAGGTTTTCTCCGAGGGTAGAAGTTCTTCCTCTTTCACGCCGAATACGTTGAGTATTCTGGCAACTGCTGGAACGACTTGGTTTGTGACGTAGTAGTCCACGTCTACTTCTTCATAAGACGCGAGCATGAAGGGTTTTACCCGCGTGTATAGGCGTCCTGTGCCCACTGTTACGACGTAGCCTATCTTGTCGCCTGCAGAGAGTTTCCAGCCTTCCTTCTTCAGCATCTTCGCCGCTTCAACGTGAGGTGCCTTCACGGCGTATTCTTCCACCGGCTTCGTTAGTGCTTTCCAGATGACTAGGTCTTTGTAGGGTGCTTTCTTCGCTCGTAGATCTGCAATGTATTGTTGGACGAACTGCACCGCCTTCTTGGGAGACTCTTCCTTCAGCAGAATCTCCAACACTTTCTCTTGTCCCCTTCCGGCTACGTCTGCCCAGTCGCCTCGAATGACCTCCAAGCCAACGATGTCTAACTCTCCGTTGGGTAACAGCCCGCAGTAGCGTTTTTTTGCTTCGGAGAACAAGACGCGCACGTAGATTTTGTCGGGTTTTATCTCGAGACCGAGTTTCCTGCTTATTTCGCGGGCGAGTTTGGCGACTTTTTGCGGGTCGTGTTTTATGAAGACGCTGTCAGTGTCGCCGTAAACAACTTCTAAGCCGAGTTTCTCAGCCATGCTTATGGTTTCTTGGATCGTGTACCTGCCCCATGCTGCGGCGGCTTCTGCGACTGGTTTGATGTACCATCTCGCCCCTATCCACCCAGCGTAACCATACGTTGCGTTGGTGATTACCTTGACCGCTTTTTGACGTGCATCCAGAACACGGTACTCAGAGCTCTTCGCATCCAGCTTGCCCAGCTTTGCCCTCACAGCATCTCTTTCTTTGATAAGACTCGAAAGCACTTCCTTGTAGAAGCCAGAGGGCTCTTTAAGAAATCGGTGCTTCGTGTCCGGCGCAACGTCTACGGCTGCTGATGGTTTCGATTCTTCTTGAGGTACGTAAGTGTCTTGGGAAACGTTGTGGGTTATCATGAGGTTCGGGTACATGGCTTTGAAGTCCAAGACTGCCACGTTCTCGTGCAACCCAACCTTCGGAGCAAGCACCAAACCCCCAACGTAGGGAATGTAGGGACGTTCGGTGCGTTTGGGTATAAGCTCGCCTATCTTGTGGGCTCTCTTCATCAAGTACCATTCAACCCTGAACCCCACGGCAGCCGTGACAACATGGTCGAGAGGAAGACCTACGAGGGAAGAGAGCTGCAAGGCGAAGCCTAAGAGAGCATCAACTATTCTCATGATACTCTGCGTGTTCTGTTTGGAGAATTCCAGCAGAACCGAGCGTTTTTTCTTGTCTTCCCAGTAAGAAGCATACTCTATGTCTCCGATGACCGTGCGCTCCTCAACCTTCATAACCCCCAGATAGTCAGCCACGTTCTCCAGCGTTTTCAGCTTCACCTCGGGCAACTCATCCGCAAAGTCGAACAAGTCAACGTTAGCTCTCCCCGTGACCGAAACATGCCCATAGACACTGGTGTGCGGCTCTGTCTCGACTCTGTCCACGTGGAGTCTCAAGCCTAACTGTTTGGCACGC
>CAZPDY010000147.1:0-4054 GCA_964585455.1 uncultured Candidatus Bathyarchaeia archaeon
CATCATACGCATCTTGAAGAACGCTGCAGTAGAAAGAGGAATCGTACCCCCAGTCTTCAAAGAATTAGGCTCAAGCATCCTAGAGAGCGGCGTCGCCTACCGAATCCCCGAGCTACGTCTAAAGAAGAGAGGAGAAATCGGACTACCCCCACTGCCGAAGTGCAACCCCGAAGCCATCGTCAAGCTCGCCAACGCGACGGGCTTCTCGAAAACACTCAAGGCAGGTGAACAGAAATGACCGCCCCAGAGCAAGCTCCGAAAAAGTTCTTGTTGTTCTTGGGCTGCGCCATCCCTTACCGAGTCTCGAGCTACGAAGTCTCTACGCGCAAAGTCCTCGCAAAGCTGGGTGTAGAGCTTGTCGAGATGCCCGAGTACAACTGCTGCGGACTCCCCATAGACCCAGTCAACCACGAAATGATGCTCACGCTGGCGGCGAGAAACCTCTGCCTAGCCGAACAGCGAGGATTATCCATAGTTGCCCTGTGCCCCGGATGCGCCGGAACCCTACGAAAAGTGAACAAGAAACTCAAGGCGGACAAGGGGCTCAGGGAGAAGATTAACGGTTATTTGAAAGAGACGGGTCTCGAGTTCAAGGGCACCGTAGAAGCCAAGCACCTCCTGCAACTGCTCGTCGAGGATGTGGGCTTCGAGAAAATAGGGAACGCAGTGACAAAACCCTTGACCGACGTGCAAGTGACCGAGCACAGTGGCTGCCACGTCACGCGTCCAGCCGAAGACGTGGGCTTCGACAACCCCGAAAACCCAGAAGCCCTCAAGAAACTAATCGAAGCGACAGGAGCCAAATACGTGGAATACACGGACAAGACGGCGTGCTGCGGCGCCCCAATCGCGGGCGTGAACGACAGGATTCCCCTCCAACTCACCAGAGAAAAGCTTGTTCACGTGAAGGACGCGGGTGCCAAAGCCCTCGTGACTGTTTGCCCTTTTTGCCACATGATGTTCGACACCAACCAGCCCCGCATAGAGAGGATGTTCAACGAGACCTTCAAGATTCCAGTCCTGCACTACCCGCAGCTGCTCGGCTTAGCCATGGGGTTCTCCCCCGAAGAACTCGGCTTGAAGGAGCTGCGAGTCGACCCCACGCAGATAGTCTCACAGTTAAACGCGAAGACGGAGGGCAGCTGAAGATGGCTGAAGAAAAACCCAGAATCGGCGTGTTCATCTGCCACTGCGGACTCAACATAGCAGGAGTAATCGACGTTAAAGCCGTGACAGAATACGCCAAAACCCTGCCCGACGTGGTCTACACCAAGGACAACCGCTACACGTGCGCCGACCCAGGACAAGACGAAATCAGAAAAGCTATAAAAGAACACAAGCTCAACCGAGTAGTAGTCGCCGCCTGCTCGCCCCGCATGCACGAACCGACCTTCCGCAAAACCTGCGCCCAAGCAGACCTGAACCCCTACTTCTTCGAGATGGCGAACATACGCGAGTTCGCGTCTTGGTGCCACCCAAGCACACCCAAAGAAGCCACGGAGAAGGCTAAGGAAATCGTGAGAATGGCTGTAGCGAAGGCGAGGCTCCTTCAACCCCTCAAGGAAATCGAAGTGCCAGTCACGAACAAAGCCCTCGTCATCGGCGGCGGAATAGCGGGAATAAACTCTGCCCTAGACCTTGCGGAAATGGGCTTCAAGGTGTACTTGCTCGAGAAAACCGAGAGCATCGGTGGTCACATGGCTCAGCTCGACAAAACCTTTCCCACCCTCGACTGCAGCATCTGCATCGAAGGACCGAAGATGGTGGACGTGGGACGCCATCCAAACATCGAGATAATCTCGTACTCCGACTTGGTCAACGTCTCGGGCTACGTGGGCAACTTCAAAGTCAAGATAAGGAAGAACCCGCGGTACATCATCCGCGAAAACTGCACGGGATGCGGCGAATGCAAAGAAGCTTGCCCCATCGAGTACCCGAACGAGTGGGACATGAACATGGGCGTGAGGAAGGCGATTTCCATACCCTTCGAGCAAGCCGTCCCGCTGGTGTACACTATCAACATGGACCACTGCATCGAATGCTACAAATGCGTAGACGCCTGCGGCGCACGACAAGCCATAAACTTCGACCAGAAACCTGAAGAAATAGAGCTCGAAGTGGGCGCCATAATAGTCGCCACGGGCTTCGACACCTACATGCCCTACGACGACCCTCTGTACGGGTATGGGAAATACGACAACGTCATCACGGCGTTGGAGTTTGAACGGCTCATTCTCGCGGCTGGACCGACTGGCGGAAAAGTCATCCGAGCCTCAGACGGCAGGAAACCCCACAGCGTAACCTTCATCCAATGCGTGGGCTCTCGAAACCTCAAAAAATACGAGTATTGCTCAGGTTTCTGCTGCATGTACGCGTTGAAAAACGCCATCTTGCTGAAGGAGAAGTACAAGGACGACGTTGAAGTCTACCTCCTCTACATGGACATGAGGACTCCGTTCAAGGGGTACGAGGAGTTTTACAGACGCGCCCGAGACTTGGGCATAACTTTCATCCGAGGACGGGCGAGCCATGTCATCGAAGACCCGAAAACTAAGAACCTCGTCGTACGAGCCGAAGACATGACTCTGGGACAGCCTATCGAGTTACCCGCCGAAATGGTAGTCCTATGCACAGCAGCAGTTCCAAAGGCTGACGCCGCAGACCTAGCTAGGATTCTCAACATTTCCCGGGGGACAGATGGCTTCTTCATGGAAAGCCATCCCAAGCTGAAACCCATCGACACACCAGTCGACGGCATCTTCTTAGCCGGCGCCTGCCAAGCTCCAAAGGACATTCCCTACAGCGTTTCCCAAGGAAGCGGAGCCGCGGCACGAGCCGCCACGATTCTTTCGAAGAAGAAGTGGAAGATAGAACCCATAATTGCCGAGGTAAACCCTGAAAAATGCAGGAACACTAAAGTGAAATGCGGCATCTGCGCCGAGCGGTGCCCCTACGGGTCCATCGAAGTCCTCGAGAAACAGCCTGCGAAGGTCATAACTGCCATGTGCCACGGCTGCGGCACCTGCGTGGCTGAGTGCCCCGCTGACGCCATCACGCAGAAGCACTTCACTGACGAGCAGATTTTCGCTCAGATAAGGACGGCGTTGGAAGAGAACCCTGAAGGGAAGATTCTGGGTATCCTGTGTAACTGGTGCTGCTACGCGGGCGCAGACTTGGCGGGAACCAGCCGCTTCGAGTATCCGCCCCTCATCAGACCTATCCGTGTGATGTGTTCGGGCAGAGTGGACAGAGACTTTGTCCTGGAAGCCTTCAAGCTGGGAGCCGGCATGGTGATGATAGGCGCGTGTCACCTGCCTTATGACTGCCACTACATCAGCGGTAACTGGAAGATGAAAGCCCGCATGGACTCCTTGTCTCCGATGTTGGAGAAGCTTGGCTTAAGCCCGAAACGTTTCCGAGTGGAGTACGTCTCAGCCGCCGAGGGACTGAAGTTCGCGGAACTGATGAAAGAGATGGCAGCACAACTGGAAGAGCTGGGACCAGAGAAGATTAAAGCGGAAAACGCGAAGCTCAAACCAGTCTTGGATAGAATGCTAACCAAAAAACAACAGCAACAACAATGACTCTAGGCATGTCTGATGTATTCAGGAGGCACTGTGCGGCACACGAACACGCCTTCTGTTGCCTTAAAAAACCTTAACCCCCTCTTTCTGGCTTCTTTCGCATTTATCTCGAGAATCACGGGCTTCAGCGTTCTTCTTCGCCCAACCTCAAACGCTACCTCTTTCGTAGGCGACAGATGCACCCACCTTCTTTTCATCGGCTTAAGACCCTCCCTGAGAATCTCTGACGCCGCTTCGGCAGTGGTTCCGTGATAGAGCACTTCAACCGAGCTATCTTCTTCAAGGCAAACCTCAACCCTGATGGAGTGCCCGTACAGCGCTCTGATTCTATTGTCGACGATTTCAAACCTTCTTCTGCTGCTTCGGTTCACTATCTCCTTAACGAATTTTTCGTCGATGTCGTATTTTTCGCAGAGCTTGAGCAGAAGCTCGTCCTTGCTGAATTCGTGCACGCGAAGGAACTGTTGGGC
>CAZPDY010000148.1:0-4042 GCA_964585455.1 uncultured Candidatus Bathyarchaeia archaeon
CGTCGGGGCTGCCTTGGCAGATAAGGGCAAGAAGGTAGTGCTCGTGGAGGGGGACCCCAACCATCCTTTGCAGAAGATTCTCGGGGTAGAGCTTTCTCAAGACACTTTCAAGCTTGACCAGGTCGTTAAGAAGAACGTGGAGATTGAGAGAGCAACGTATCCCACGGGGTTCGAGAACCTGTTCTTGATACCCTCAGGGATTTCTCTCCAGGGCTATATCGATATAGATCCGGTGGTTTTTGCGGAGAAGCTTTCTGACATAAGGGCGGATTTTATGCTCATTGACGTTCCTTTTCCCTTGGGTAAGGCGGCTTTTTTGTCGTTGGGGGTGTGCCAGTACTTCATAGTTCTTCTGACTGAAGATGAGTTCGTTCTCTGCGTGGAGTCGGCGATAGATACTATTCGGATGGGTAGGTACTTGCTTCAATGTACGCCGCTCGGTTTTGTGCTCAACAGAATCAAGACGCCTGAGAGGTTTAACGAGGAGTTTGTTAAGGACCTTGAGAATCTTCTCGAGATTCCTTGTCTGGCGCAGATTAGGGAGGACTCGAAGGTTTCCAAGTCTTATGGGGAGGTTAATTCTCGAAGGGCTTCTTTGGCATATAGGGAGTTTGAGGGAAGCGCATTTTCGAGGAGCATCAGCGAACTTGCAACGTGGCTCTTGGGTAAGCTTCCGAGTCCTGAGAAGAAGGACGCAGTGGAGTTAATTCGGAAGGTAGTTAAAACATAGGCTATTTCTCTTCAAGGAGTCTTATCATCATTTTCCAGAGTTTTATCTTTTTTTTCTCATCTTCTGTTAGGCAGTTGTCGATTGGTTCTGACTCGCATTGGACAAGCAGTGTTTCTAGGAGGTTGATTTCTTCTTTAGAGGCGTTTGGTCCTATTCCTTGGATTCTTCGGGCGATTTTTGCGGTTTTGCTGAATAGTATTCCTGTTTGCAGTAGGCTTCCCACGTTGGTCTCTAGGTTTTGGAGGAGTTTTTCGACTCGTTCTTTTCCCTCTAGCATGTACACGGTTTTTCTGGCGTCTGGTCTTTTTGCGAAGATGCCTGATTCTTGTCGCACTATTCCCGCTGCTTCTAGTTGTTTCATGTGCTTGAGTAATCCTGGCAGGGTCATTCTTATGTTGTAGTTTTTCTCTAGTTTTTCGGAGAGGTCTGAGAGGGATCTCCATTCGAGTTGCAGTAGTAGTCTTATTATGGTTCTTCTCACTTCGCTGTCGAAGACATCCAAGTGTTTCCAGAAGTCGGGTTCCAAGTTTTTAGACCAACTGTTTAGATTAGTGTGGAGGACATTTGATAAGTTTAACGCATTCTTTGGTTTTTATTTTACTGAGGGGTTAATTTTTTGGCATAGAACATAGTTCCAAAAACCTTTAATTAAGGGAGCAGTAAATTCTACTTGCTGAAAAAAGAAAGGAGAAGGAAGAAAGAATGAAAAAGATCGCTTTTCCGATAATGGCAATTCTGATAGCTCTAATGCTTGTCGCAATGGTACCTGCACCGGCATATGCACCTTCGCCGCGTCACTGCAAGGGTTTGGACGTTTACTTCTATCAGACCCCTGACGTTGCGCATGCTGCTCTGCTAGCTGGTGAGATTGACTTCTACCAGTGGTCAATGACGTTTGAGCAGTACGAAGACGCTACGCTTAACCCCAAGATTCAGTTGGCGGGTTACGCTGAGAACGGTTTGATGCAGATCGACATCAACAACAACTACACGATTTCTGACTTTGCGGGCATTCGAAACCCAATGAACCATGAAGAGTTCAGGAAGGCAATTGCATTCTTGGTAGACAAAGATTGGATCATTGAAGAAGTACTGAAAGGATTCGGTACTCGAGTCGACACTATGGTCACTGCCCCACAGACTGGATACGCCAACGAGAGTGTGATAGGTGTCAACTATCCATATCCATACAGCCTAGCTTCAGCAGAAAGTACGCTTGATGCTGCGGGCTTTGTGGACACGGACACCGATGGCACACGAAACTATCCAGTTGGTTGGCCAGGCAGAGAAGCTGGTCCAAACCTTGACCCTATCAAGACCTGCTTAAGGAGCGACCATGGACACAGGTTGACTGCTGGTCGCGCTCTGGCTGACAACATGCGAGCCATAGGCATTCCTGTCAACCAGATTGAAGCCTCTAGCACCGTGTTGTTCCCGATTGTGATGGACGACTTGAACTATCACCTATACACGGGCGGCTGGAGCATGAGCGCACCCTACCCAACCTACTTCTACAGCTTGTTCCACACCGACTTCTGGGGCGTAGGCAACTACGTGAACGGCATGAACGCCAGCAACTTGCCAAACTATCCAGCGTTTGACGAGATGCTTGCCGCGCTCTTCTACGCTGCCACAGTTGAGGACTTCAACGCTTATGTCAAGCGTGCAACTGGCTTCCACGTTCAACACTGCATAAACATCGCTCTGTGGAGCTACACAGCCTACTGGGGTTACAGCAAGTATATGGCAGGCATCGTGAACATGGATGGGGGGGGCTTGGAGAACACATACACGTTCCTCAACGCCTACAAACTCGACGACCCAGACACTACAGAAGATGAATCACAACAACCGATCAGGTTCGGAACAATCAACGCTCCTAAGGACCTCAACATTCTGTACTCCCAGTGGTACTTCGACTACGCAGTCCTAGACCGTGTCTGGAGTGGATTGATGGCACGTGAGCCATACAACCTGGCGAACGTGAACCCATGGATCGCTCAAGACTGGGAAGTGACAGAGTGGATTGACTTCCAAGACGGCTTGACTAAGACCAAGGTTACCTACTGGATCAGGAAGGACGTGTACTGGCACGCACCCGTGACTGGCGCCGAAATCCGACAGATGAACGCCCATGACGTCGAATTCATGATATGGTACGTCTACCCATTCCCAGACTCTTGGGCTTGGTCAGGCATGAAAGACGTCAAGTACACCCGTGTCGTGAACGACTTCATGATCGAAGTCTACTTCGACTCCATAAGCATCTTCCACTACCTCAACCCAACTGGCCCTATACTGCCGAAGTATGAGTATGAAGACCTGCTCTGCGAACTTAATACTGTAGTAGTACCGATCCCAGAGCCCATGCCTAGCTTCAAGTTCGTGTTCACCCCTGACGATGTGGTGCAAGTCGAAGAGGTCATCAAACTGCCAGAGGGAATTCCGCTGGTTCAGGGCATCGACTTTGAAATCTTCGCTACGGGCGCACCAGACTACATACACAACGAAATCCACCTGCTAAGACCATTCGCTCCAGGTGAAAGCCTACAGATCACCTACTGGCGACCGCTAGTAGACCCACACGGCTACTACTTGGGCAACCTACCATGGCAAAATACATGGCAAAGCCTCGGACCCTACTATACAATCAACATACTGGAAGGTGTCGGTGGCTACGCCATCATGGAATGCAACCCGTCACACTTCCTAGGCGCCCCACCGCTGGGTGAGATCGACTGGAAGTGGACATTCACGGGCACAACCAAGCCACGCAGCGGCTACTACCAAGTATTCCTGTTCGACGCAGTCAAGCTGCTAGGAGCATACTGTAGCCGTGGAGACGGCGCAGCTCAAGCAGCTTGGTTCCCAGGAGCAGACATCGACTCATTCGACCTCTGCCACGTAGGACTGTACGACGCAGTCCAAGTGCTAGGCAAGTACGGCCAGAAATTCGGAATACCGCCAGACCCATAAGCACGAAATACTCGTAAGAAACTTCCCTCTTTTTTTTGTTTGAAGCCAAACCTTAAATATTAATTTTATATCATCATTTTTACACGACGTTGGAGAAGGTGTCATCGCTTGGGATTGAAGGAATACATCGCTAAAAGAATAGTATACTCAGCGATTTTGATTTTCGCCGTTCTCACAGTAAACTTCTTAATATTCACGATGATGCCCGGAGACCCCATAAGAATCTACATAACAAGCTCCTTCCAACGCAACACGACCCCCGAAGAGTTGGAGGCAATGAGAGAACTCTTCGGCCTGAACAAACCTCTCCACGAACGATACATATCCTACCTAGTT
>CAZPDY010000149.1:0-4041 GCA_964585455.1 uncultured Candidatus Bathyarchaeia archaeon
CCTCTAGAGCCGAAACAATGACCGATTTGTCCATCCTTTCTATACCAAAGTTCACTAAGGCTTTATCCTCTTTCTTGTCTGAGTAGCGCAGGGTCAGAGCCGCTGCTTTTCTGACCGCCTCCTTCGTTTTGGGTCCCTGTAACAGAGTTATGGGGCTGCCGCAGTCAGGGACTTCGAAGGAATAGTCGTTCTTTTCCTTCATTCTCTGCAGTTGTTCGTTTTCAGCTTCGTCTCGCCCAACGACTATCTTATTCTTTCCAAACCTGAAGTGTCTTCCGACTTTCAGCAGATTAACGTCCTTAATACTCACTTTCCTTTTGTGCTCGAACAAGTCTCTGAGTTTGGCAGCAAATTCTCTGTAAGTCAGCAGGCAACCACCCGCGGGGCATGGATAGTCTTTGATGCTGAGTTCTTCTGCGAGTGCGATCTGCTGTTTTCGCGACCTCCCCCTTATGTCCAGCAGCCTTTCCCTTTTAACCCAGCCCTTCTCTTCTGCCTCAGTCTTTGGCAGCAGCCTCGCGGACAGAGGCCTCAAGACTCTACCTTCGAGGCCGGCTTCTTTCTCGATGACTTTCAGGGCTTTCAGGTGCTGGGACATCGGTCGCTCGTTGAGGACTTCTCCCGTGAAGAGGAAAGAAGCCCCTATCTCTTCAGCGTATTCTTTAGCTTTTTTGAGCATGAAGATTCTGCAGTCGATGCAGGGGTTCATGTTCTTCCCGTAGCCGTGCTTGGGGTTTCGCAGCATCTTCAAGTAGTCTTCGCCCACGGAGATGATTTTGAGCGGGATTTTGAGCTGTTTGGCTGCTCCAGCGGCTCCGCATCCGCCCTTTCCGCAGAGGCAGAAGGGCGAGGTGAAGTTGACTGCAACGACGTCGATTCCCTGTCCTTGGACGAGTTTCACGGCAAGTATGCTGTCCAAGCCGCCTGACAGCAATGCTAACGCCTTCACTACTCATTCACTCCAGACTACTATCTATTTCTCTGCGCCAGGAACATATATAGCGTGCGTTATGGCAAAAAACATTTAACTCCCGTGCGTATTGCCTAAGCATTAACGAGCGTGCATGCACTTGCAGACGACTTTCGCGCTGCGACGGTTCGAACCGAGCGACCTAGAAAGGATAATCCACATAAACCGCGTGTGCTTGCCCGAGAATTATTCGCCCTATTTCTTCATGGAAATATACGAACGTTACCCCGCCACCTTCCTCGTCGCAGAAGAGGACAAAGTGATTGTGGGGTACATCATGTGCCGGGTTGAAACGGGTTTTTCGAGTTTCGGCTTACTGGGCATATCTAAAAAAGGCCATGTGGTATCCGTCGCGGTGTTGCCCAAGTACCAACGGTCAGGCGTGGGCACCGCTCTGATGGAGGAGGCGATGAAGAACATGCGCTCGTACAAAGCCAAAGAATGCTATCTAGAAGTGAGGGTCAGCAACACTCCCGCGATAGAGATGTACAAGAAGTTAGGGTTTCACATAGCCCGCACGGCGAACGGGTACTACGCAGACGGCGAAGATGCCTACGTGATGGCAAAGAAGCTAGCGAGATAGAGCTTATGACTTCCGGGGAAGCGTTTTCGTACAAACTGAAGCTTAGGCAGGAGATTCCCTACTTCAGCCTGCCCTCGAGCGGAGGCAAAGAGGTCAGCCTGTGGGATTATAAACAGAAGAAGAATTTAATCATAGTTTTTCATCATGGTTCGAAATGTGCTCGTTGCCAGAAGAAGTTGGAGGAGTACGCTGAGGTTTACGAGAGAGCCGAAAAGTTAGACGCTGAGCTCGCCATCTCCTCAGACACTCCGAGAGAAATAGAAGGATATTTGAAGAAGGTGCCTCTTCCCTTTCCCCTGCTTTCAGACAGTGATGGGAAGGTAGCTGCACAGTTCACATACATAGACAGCCAACGAAATGCGCCTTTCCCATCCATATTCATAACTGATAGGTTCGGTGAATTACACTACCAGAAGATAGTCAGCGAAGCCGACGAGCTTCCCAGCGGAGACGAAGTTCTCGATTGGTTCTTGTTCATACAAATCCAATGTACAGAATGCTCTCACTTGTAAGCCTCACTGCTCCAGCATATATACTGCAACCGTAATCAACAAAACACAGTTAGCCAAAAAATCCAGCGGGAAAGAAAAAATGGCTTCTAAGAACCCAAAAACTCAGCATGCAATGGTCGAGTTGAAGGCCAAAGTAGATGATTTAGGAGTTGTTCGAAATAAGTTAGTTCGACGTGGCGCCAAACATGTTGGTGTTTTTCATCAGGTTGACACGTATTATGATGTTCCAGAGGGTAGGTTAAAGCTGCGAGAGATGGAAGGCAAAGTGGATGCAGAACTGATTTACTATGAACGAGAAGACGTTGCTGAGCCGAAGAGAAGCTCAGTCTTCATCTTAACGATTCCTCAGCCGCGCACTTTCAAGCAAATTCTGGGGCGAATTATGAGGGTTAAAGTCGTTGTGGACAAAGTTAGGGAAATCTATTTCTACGAAGGAGTTCAAGTCCACTTGGACACCGTGAAAGGTTTAGGCTTATTTGTTGAGTTTGAACGGATAACCTCGCCAGACGCGGAACAGCAGAAAAAAGACCAAGGCAAGTTGGAAAAGCTCAGAGAACAACTGGGCATCAGTCCTCAACGTTTGGAGAGGCTATCCTACAGCGACCTGAGCTGATACTGCAGCCACTGCTCTTCCTTCTCGTTCATCCAGTTCAAGAGCTGTAGCATGCTCTTTGCAAAACCGATGAGACCTCCGATGACGAACAGAGCGAGGAAGAACCGCAGGTCTATCATCAAGCTAACTTGCTCTATGGTATAGTTGATTACCCCAGTGTTGAAAACATATGAGAAGTACAGCACAATCATCAGAGAGTTTGTTATGCCGAAGATATGCTGAAAAACTGTGCCCTTAGTCAGCTCGGTGAGGAACACGAGGGCCAAATACAACGCGAACAAGATTGTGAAGATCGCCTGATAATCATAGATACCCTCAAAAGGAATCATGAACGCTGAGAAGATGGCGAAGAAAAGATAGATGACTACTGTCTTGATCAAGGCTTTTAAGAAGCGGGGTATCAGAGCTCGAAAGGTAAACTTGTTTGTTTGTTCTGTTCCTACTTCATCCATAGTCTATCACCATCGGACCATAGTCGAACAGCTCGGTATCGACGTAGACGCGAATCTGCCCGCTCGCCGTGAACTGCCCCGCATTAACCAACGTTTCAATCGCACCATTGTAGGCTGTGTCTGGTGGAACGTCTACGAAGACTACGCCTTCCCCTAACAGTTGATGACGATCGTTGAAGAGCTCGATTCGAACGGTTCCAGTCACGCTGAAGTAGGGCGAGTGGTTCTGGAAGCTGATGGGCACGTTTATTCTCAAATGCGTAGTGTTGTATGGGCTGTATTCAGGCATGCCAGCGGCGAAGTTGAATAAAGGTGCGCCCCAAGGCATGGTCTTGTTTGCTCCGAACCCAAACGGTATCAGGTCTGCGTAGTCTAGGCGTACTGAACCGTAGAGGCTGAAGGCTGAATCGTTGAAGAGATAGTCTGCGTTCGCTATGATGTCGTCTATGTTGAAGCTAACTTGGTGGTAGATGGTTGCGTTGTTCTGCGGAGGAATCCGTGCAGTGTGAGTGGTGGCTCTGGAAATCGTGTTGCCTACACTGTCGGTGATTACGGTTGTGATGTTTAGGTCGGCTAGGTTGTAGTAGCCTCTGTTGTCAAACATGAGTGGCAGCGTCACCGTGAAGACTTCTTCTGTATAGGTCATCGTTGGTTCGCCGAAGTTTATGCGGATTAGTGTGGCTGAATAGACGCCAGTTATTGCGAAGGCAAGGGCTATTATCCAGAAGAAACGTACTGCCCAGCTAAGCGCCCGCAGTGGCACGTTCATCGGGGCTTACTCTTCCCTTTGGTTTTCAGGCGGAATGAGTATTGCTTCGGGCTCTTCTTTCTTAGTCTGAGGCGTAGGTTGAGAAGTCTGGACTTGTGGGACTGGAGGTGTTGGAGGTTGTGGCGGTGTTTCGGGTTTGGTC
>CAZPDY010000150.1:0-3994 GCA_964585455.1 uncultured Candidatus Bathyarchaeia archaeon
CTCTAGCGTTGTGGTCCGTAGCACTGTTCTCGGGCGTTGTCTTCTACACGCTACGGCTCTGACTGTTGTGACTAAGAGCGACTACAAGGGATTAAATAGCTATTTTACGGGAGAAAAAGTGGAGTGAAGCGAATTGAAGCTTCCGAGCATTTATCTACGCGTGGTAGTTCTGGGCAAGTTTCTCTTGTTAAGTACTGGTTTGATAATGCCCGCGTCTGCAATTGTCCCAGAAGTTAGAGATTTGGTTGTTTGGAGTACTGGGAGTGACACGGTGCTGAACGTCACTGTTTTTCACACTCCTGCGGGAGACTCTTTTCATTATGTGTACATGATTCAAGTAGACATTAGTGGGGACGTTCGAAACTTTCCAATTAGCGTCCAGTCTACTATAGAGTTTACTATTCCATGCAACCCTATTCCATGCAACCTTGGTCCAATTGATGGGACACCCTTGGCGACGGTTCGCGCTATCTGCACCGTTGACGGCCCGAGTGCATTTACTGCCCCGATTCAGGTTCCAGAGCTTTCACTTCTAAGCTTACTGTTGACACTGGTTCTTGCTTCGACTATCGCAGCTTTTACTGTTCACAGAGCAAAACGTCGTCGCAGCCAGTAACTGACTCACCCACGCTCGTACCCTACGTTAAAAAGACTGTGGCTTCATGTTGTTAAGGAAATTCTCGTAAGTTTTAAGTGCTGCATTACATTCACTTAGTCAACTCCAAAGTGATTGGCAATTCGTGGTGATGAATTGAGGAAACCGGCGAGTTGGGTTTACCAGCCCGAGTACGAAAAGATGCCCCGAGAAAGACTCGCGAGGCTACAGGAAGAACAATTGAGGGGAATCGTGCGGTACTGTTATGAAAGAATCCCCATGTACAAGAGAAAGTTCAAGGAAGCTGGAACGACTCCAAACAACACAAGAACTCTGGACGACCTTGAAAGGATTCCATTCACCACCAAAGAGGACCTTCGACAAGCCTACCCTTACGGGATGTTAGCCGTGGACATAGGCGAAGTCTTAGAGCTCCACGCAAGCTCTGGAACGACGGGACACCCAACCACATGCGCCTACACCGCCAAAGACTTGACAGTGTGGTCAAAGGCGATGGCAAGAATCTACGCTTCTGCAGGAACGAAGAAAGGAGATGTCGTGCAGAACGCCTACGGCTACGGCTTGTTCACGGGCGGGTTGGGCTTCCACTACGGAGCCTTGGAGATAGGAGCCACAGTCTTACCCATCGCTTCTGGAAACACTGAACGCCAGATAAGACTCGCGAAGGAGTATGGAACAACAATCCTCGCTTGCACACCCAGCTACGCAGCGTACTTGGGTGAATATGCGAAGGAGAAGATGGGAATGGAGCCCACAAAAGAGCTAAAATGGAAGAGCGGGCTATTCGGAGCAGAAGCATGGTCTGAGGAACTTCGGCACAGAATTCAAGAACTCTTGGGGCTCGAAGCCTTTGATGTTTATGGTCTCTCGGAAGTAATCGGTCCAGGAGTGTCGGTGGAATGCCAAGAACACCATGGACTGCACGTTTACGAAGACTATTTCATAGCAGAGGTTATCGACCCTGCGACGGGAAAGAGGCTTGAAGAGGGAAAAACAGGAGAGCTCGTGCTGACGACGTTGACCAGAGAGGCGACGCCCGTGCTCAGGTTTAGGACAGGCGACATAACCTCCATCACCAACGAAGAATGTGCGTGCGGAAGGTCTCTGGGGAGGATGAGTAGAATCGTGGGCAGAGCAGACGACATGTTCAAAGTCAGGGGCGTGAAAATATGGCCAAGCACCGTGGAACACGCCTTACTGCAGGTGGAGGGAGCGTCTCAGAACTACTTGATAGTGCTCGAGCGTCCTGATCAGTTAGACAACCTCACCGTCCAAGTGGAGCCTCAGAAAGAAGTCTTCGAAAGAGTGGGCGGAGACCTGTCGAAGCTTCACAGCCTCAGCCTCAAGATCGGGGAATCCATAAGAACCGTGACTGGAATCGGCGCTAACGTGGTCTTGGTTCCTCACAACAGCCTGCCGAGGTTCGAGGGAAAAGCCAAGAGAGTGAAGGACTTGAGAGGACAGGGAATCTTCTAAGCCAGTCGTCACATCCAAACACTAATAACCTACTTTTACATGCAACTATTCTTCACTTAGTTGGAGGAATAGTGTCGTGGAAATTAAGAGAATCGCAGTCTTAGGAGCGGGCTTGATGGGACACGGCATCTGCCAAGTCGCAGCCCAAAGCGGCTTCGAAGTGTGGCTCAGAGACGTCGAGCAGCGTTTTGTCGACAGCGGCATGGACATGATTCGCAACAGCCTAGCCAAGTTCGAGAGCAAGAGCCAACTTACGCGAGACCAAGTAAACGAGATTCTCGCCAGAATCCACCCCATACTCAGTTTGGGAGAAGCCGTAAAAAACGCTGACCTAGTCATCGAAGCCGTCCCCGAAAAACCAGAAATTAAGCTACCAGTATTTCAAGAAGCCGACAAACATGCACCAGCTCACGCTATAATCGCGTCGAACACCAGTTCCATCAGTATCACCAGACTCTGCTCTGCTACCCGAAGACCAGAAAAGGTCTGTGGCATGCACTTCTTCAATCCCCCGCAGCTGATGCGCCTCGTCGAAGTGATTAGGGGCATCAAAACCTCTGACGAAACAATCCAGACAGTCCTAGACACGGCGCACAAGATGGGAAAAGAAACGGTATTGGTCAAGAAGGACAGCCCTGGGTTCATCGTGAACCGCATACTCGTCCCAGCCTTGAACGAGGCAGTGGCTCTCTACTGGGAAGGCGTAGCGGATAGGGATGATATTGACAAAGCCATCAAGCTTGGACTGAACTGGCCGATGGGACCCTTGATGCTGCTTGACTATATAGGCGCGGATACGACATTGTCGATCGCTGAAGTGCTCTCGGAGGGCATCGACCCCAAGTTTCACGCCACCGCTGGCTTAAAGCAGATGGTGGGCGCGAACCTGCTTGGACGCAAGACTGGAAAGGGCTTTTACGACTGGACCGAGAAGAAGTAGAGAGGAAAGGACTCATGAGTTTCCAATTCATAATCTACGAGAAGAGCGAAGGCATCGCCACTATAACGTTGAATCGCCCCGAGGCCTTAAACGCATGGAGCCAAGAACTCGCAAAAGAATTCCTAACAGCCATGGAAGATGCTAGAACCGACGAGAGCGTGAAAGCGGTTGTCATCACGGGTGCTGGGGAGAAGGCATTTTCAGCGGGCGCCGACATCAAAGCCATGAAAGGAATGACAGCTCTCAAAGCTCGAGAACTGTCGAACATGGGGTACAGAATCTGCAACGCCATAGAACGCCTAGAAAAACCCGTAATCGCAGCCATAAACGGCTACGCACTAGGCGGCGGACTCGAAATAGCAATGTCATGCGACCTACGCATAGCCTCAGAAAACGCCCGAATGGGGCAAACAGAAATCAACATAGGCTTAATCCCAGGGTGGGGCGGAACACAACGCCTAACACACCTCATAGGCACAACAAAAGCCAAAGAACTCATCTACACGGGCAAGCTAATCGACGCAAAAACCGCAGAGCAGTATGGCATAGTGAACATGACAGCGCCAGCAGACAAACTCAAAGAAAGCGTCCAACAATTCGCTTCGGACCTAGCGCAAAAAGCGCCAGTAGCCATCAAAGTCGCTAAAGCATTAATCAACAAAGGCGCAGAAATAAGCTTAGACGCTGCATTAGCCCTAGAACGCGAAGGCTTCGGCGTAGTCGCATCAACAGAAGACCTACAAGAAGGCGTTTCAGCGTTTACAGAAAAACGCAAACCAACATTCAAAGGCAAATAGGACAAGATGCACTGAAAGTCCAAGACATGTTTGTCATCCTAATGCCTTTCAAGCCCTATTTTTTGTCTTTAGTCCGAAAACTAAATAAAAAGAAAAAAGAGGAGTTTATCGAACACTTTTTTTGCCGCGTTTCTTTATGAGGATCGTTGCCGTTAGGGTTAAAAG
>CAZPDY010000151.1:0-3982 GCA_964585455.1 uncultured Candidatus Bathyarchaeia archaeon
CCCAGATCCACTGCCGCTTCGTACCAGGACTCGGAAAAGGCGGAAAGATGAGCGCCTCAGAACCAGAAACATGCATATTCACCACCGACACCCCAGAGACGATAAAAAAGAAGATCTGGAACGCCTTCACCGGAGGCAAACCCACTGTTAAAGAGCAGAGACGACTCGGCGGCGAACCCGACATCTGCACCATATACCAGTACTTCCTCTACCTCTTCGAAGAGAACGACGAAAAACTCGCCAACCTCGTCACAGAATGCAGAACAGGCGAAACCATATGCGGCGACTGCAAAGCCGTGCTAACCGAGAGAGTGATAAGATTCCTCCTGGAGCATCAAAGAAAAAGGGAAAAGGCTAAAGACGTCCTCGAAGAATTTTCCTTAAAGCATTAAAACAAGACGGGAGAAGACGATGCAACGCAGACTCGCCATGACCTGTCTCCTTACCCTCAGATGCAACTTCAAGTGCCCCTACTGCGACCAAGCACGAGAAAAACCCTATCTAGACTACCCAGACATCAGCGGCACGCACTGGAAAAAACTGTTCAGCGCTGTACCGAACGCCTTGATACACCTGTCTGGAGGCGAACCCTTCCTCCACCCCGACTTTCTGGAAATCATCGAGAACATGCCCAAAAGGCATCTGGTCTACATCGCCACCAACCTCTCCATGCCCCTACGAAACTTCTTGAACGTGGCACGTGTTGAACAGATTTTCTTCTTAGCGGCGAGCCTCCATCCCTCTGCTCAAAATTTCAGCTTGAAAGTATTCCTCAGAAACCTCGACCTCTTGCAGCAGCATGGAATACCAGCCTACGTGAACTACGTCGCCTACCCAGAACAAATCCCCCTCATACCGCAAATGAAGAAAGCCGTCGAAGAACACGGTGCAATCTTCAACGTCGACCCCTTCATGTCAAAAACCTACGTCTACACAGAACACGAAAAACAGCTAGTTGAAGGCTTCCTGACGCAGGAACGAAAAGTAGGCTGGCCATGGTACGAAGAGGGGCAACAGAAATACTGCACGGCAGGCAAGGAATATTTCTTCGTCGCTCCCAACGGAGAAGCCTACCGTTGTTCTGCGGGATTCTTTCACCACGGAAAGAAGAGATTCTACCTGGGGAACATAAAGAGCAACTTCAAACTCAATGAAAAAGCGGAGCCTTGCTACAACTCCTGTCCCTCGACGTGTGACCAGAGCGCAGTCACGGTGTTTAACAAAGACGGAGAAGTGGTGTCCAAGCCCTTGTACTCCAGCGAACTCCTCCTGCAAGCTGCCAACAAGCTAAACAGGTACGCTGCCTTCCGCTACGTCTGGAATAAACTGCCCCAGAAAAGAATTTTATCCTTTGTTAGACAATAATCATCTACTGAGCGCAGCCGAAACGAGGTTTTTCCATGTACGAGGCAAAAAAAGTCAACATCGACCTTTCAACTGCTTGCAGGTTTCTGCACCCAATGCACACTGTGCTAGTAACGTGTGGCGAAGCGGAAAAAGCGAACATCATCACACTCGCGTGGGCAATGCCCACATCGATTAATCCGCCTCTTGTCGCCATAAGCGTCAGACCCACCCGCCACTCCTTCAGGCTCATTAAAGAGACGCGAGAGTTCGTGGTGAACATTCCGACGATGGAAATCGTAGAAGAAACGTTATTTTGCGGGAGAAGAAGCGGGAAAAAACACGACAAGTTTAAGGAAACAAACTTAACACCCTTTCCTGCTAAAACTGTCAAAACATCTATCGTTAAGGAATGCATCGCCCACTTAGAGTGCAGGTTAAAAAAGTCTTTCACGACAGGTGACCACACCATCTTTCTCGGCGAAATCGTAGAAGCATACGCGGATAAAGGCACGTTTAAGGAAGAATTTGACATACGGAAGGCAAAACTTGTCTTCCACGTGGGCGGGAACAAATTTGCCACGCTTTCGCCGAGGATAGTTGAGCCGTCCCTGCCTGATGAGGAATAGGTTTCACCGCCGATACCCACGACAACTTTCACTGAGTCTTTGCAAGTGGGGTCACTCACTCGCTTCTCTAAAGTCTTTTAACCTTCTTCAAGTTTAAAGAGAACGACGTGTCGTGAAACTATGAGTCTCTCAAACGACGTCTTGGAAAAGTATCAGCGCGCGGGAAAGATTGCAAGAGAAGTACGAGAGGAAATGAGGCATTTCGTGCATGTTGGGATGCCCATCATCGAGGTCTGCGAAAAAACAGAAAACCTAATCCGTAAGAAGGGTGGGCAGCCGGCGTTTCCATGCAACGTCTCCGTCAACGAGGTTGCAGCTCACTACACGTCGCCACCCCACGACAGACACGTCATTCCCCCGAATTCCCTTGCGAAAGTAGATGTCGGCGTACACGTAGACGGCTACATCGCAGACACTGCTGTAACGATATGTTTCAGCCCAGAACTTGAAAGCCTTGTACACGCGGCAGAAGAAGCGCTGAAAGTCGCTGTTGAGACGATTCACGCGGAGATATCAACCTCGAAACTCGGCTCAATCATCCAAAAGACCATCCAAACGTATGGGTGCAAGCCTGTGTCGAATTTGACGGGACATCAGGTTGGGCGATACTTAATTCACACGGGAAAATCCATACCAAACGTTTCCCATCTGGTGGGCTCCAAGATAAGGGGAGGCGAGGTTGTAGCTATCGAACCCTTCGTGACAGTCCCCGATGCAGCAGGTAGAGTTAAGGATGGGAATGAAGCGACAATCTTCAGGTTCATGAAACGCAAATCAGTGGCAAATTCCCATGCAAAACGTCTTCTGAGCTACATAGAGGAGAACTATAGGACTCTGCCCTTTTCTGAGCGATGGTTGAAAGGAGTCGTGCCCGACGAGCACCACTACCCCGCATTCTACGAGCTTCTCCGTTCAAAATGCCTGCTCGCTTACCCTGTCTTCGTCGAAGCGAGCGGAAAACCCGTGGCTCAAGCAGAACACACGGTCTTGGTTGTAGAAAAAGGGTGCAAAGTCTTAACTTAAGTGAAGACTTTTTCTTCCTTCCTTCTTTCGGGGACTTCGCGGTATATGGCTGAAATCATCATGTTTCCCTCGCATTTGGTGCATGGTCCGAGTTCTTTGAGTATGTAGTCGCCCCGCTCGAAGTTCCTGACATTCTTGAGCCCACATTTACCACAGACTATAGTAGTGACGATGGGTTTCGCTTCAAGCGTGAACCTCTGCGCTCGTCTCCTGGTTTGGTACAGCATGTACGTGGACAGGGCTAGTCCTATGAAGCCGATCAGCATGTAGTATCCTCCTGTCAGGTCACCTAGCTGAACCGCTTCCCATGCTTGGTACAACGCCGTCAACGACAGAGCGAACACAACTATTATGACGATGAGCACGAGGGACGAGAACCTTCTCGCTGGTTGTTCGGCTTCTTCGCCTCTCTTCATCTATTGTCCCACTCCGATGCTGTTCCCTATCCCAGCGATTATAACCGTGTCGCCTTCCTTCGTCTTCTCCCTAATAACCCGCTTAACCCGTTCGACTGCGGTCTCGGTGGCGTCGAAGATTTCTTTCCTCATTGGCGACACTGCGTCCCCGATGTCTTCCTTTATGATGACCGCGTTTATCGGAATCTTGTGCTTCAAGATGCTCTCTTCAATCTTGTACTGCTCTGTTCCAGGTCCACCTATGGCTGCGCCAACTCCTTCGGCTACTTCTCCGGGCTTTTCGCCCTCGAGTTTCAACGCCGCATCAATCATGATGATAGTCGAGATTTCTCCATTCTTCTCCTCGACAACTCTCTTTATTGCTTCTCCGGGTTTCCCGACGTTTCCGCCTGGACCCTCGGCTTTTATCACGTAAGCAGTTCTTCCCTCAACGGGCACTTTTGCTACGACGCAGTCCTTCTCAATCTTCTTCACTTCATGCCCATGCATGAGTTTGGCTGCTACTAAGGCTCCTGCGCCGTCGCCTATGGGTTGTCCGTAGGAGAAGGCTTTGAGGGCGCTGGCGTAGGC
>CAZPDY010000152.1:0-3978 GCA_964585455.1 uncultured Candidatus Bathyarchaeia archaeon
AGGCGGGACCGACCAGAGCCATCTTGAACTCCAAACCAGCACTCTTAGGCTCCTCCTCAATCTCTGAGACTCCTCCGAAGATGAAGAGCACTATGCGCTTCACGGGCAGCCCGTTCCTCTTAGCCACGTACGAATGTGCCAACTCGTGGATGAGGACTGACGCGAAGAGGGCGACGGCTCCTACGATGCCGATAGTCCAATACTCCGCTTGCGAAAGGTCTGGATACTCGAGGGGCATGAGACCCTCAGCCAGCGTCCAAGCGATGAGGAGGACAGCGAGCACTAGAGTGTAGTGCAATCTGATGGGTATGCCCAGTAATGAGCCGATTTTTACAGACAATGTGAAGTCCTCGCTTTTGATATAACGAAAATGTGCGTATTAGACTTTCCTAAGAGCCTCGGAGGTGCTCCGGCCGGGATTTGAACCCGGGTCGGCGGCTCGAGAGGCCGTCATACTTAACCGGACTATACTACCGGAGCTTCTCAAAACTAGAAAGTAGGGGTTTCGTGCTTAAAGGTTTAAGGTATAGGAAAAAAAGGGTGGGTGTTTAGTATTCTTCTTCTCCGCCGCCCTCGGGCATTCCGCCTGGTCCTTTCTCCTTTGGCTTCGTTGCGGCTATCACGTCGTCTATGCGCAGTATCATGGCTGAGGCTTCTGTGGCTGACTTTATCGCCTGTTCCTTCACCGTCATGGGCTCTATCACGCCGCTGCGTTCCATGTCGACGATTTTGCCCGTGAACACGTTGACTCCCATGAGATGTCCCTTTGCTTTTTCGTGGGCAGCCCTCAAGCCGACGAGAATGTCGATGGGCTCTAAGCCCGCGTTCTCCGCCAGAGTCTTGGGCACTACTTCCAGGGAGTCTGCGAAGGCTTCTATGGCTAGCTGTTCTCTTCCGCCGACCTTCGTTGCGTATTCGCGGATTTCTTTAGCTACTTCTGCTTCGATGGCTCCGCCGACGGGAACTATCTTGTTGTTCTCGATGACGTCGGAGACAACTGAAAGAGCATCGTTCATGGCGCGTTCAGCCTCGTCCACCATGCGTTCCAAGCCTGCTCGGATTAAGATGGCCACGGAGTGGGGTGTCTTGCACTTTTCCACGAAGACCATCTTGTCGTCGCCGACTTTGCGTTCTTCCACTAAGCCAGCCAGTCCCAAATCGTTCTGCGTGAGGTCCTCTAGGTTCGTGATGATTTTTCCGCCGGTTGCTCTGGAGAGTTTCTCCATGTCCGACTGCTTTACTCTTCTCGCGGCTAGAATGCCTTTCTTGGCTAGGAAGTGTTGTGCCAAGTCGTCTATGCCCTTCTGGCAGAATAGGACGTCAGCGCCTGAAGCGACGATTTTGTCCACCATTTCTTGGAGCATGCGTGTTTCTTGGTCGAGGAAAGCCTGCATCTGCGTCGGGTCTTTTATGCGTATTTCAGCGCTGATTTCCGTCTTCTCGACCTCCAAGGGACAGTCAAGCAGAGCAATTTTCGCGTTCTTCACGGTCTTCGGCATTCCCGCGTGGACTACTTCTTTATCGACGATAATGCCCCTGACGAGTTGGCTGTCGAAGAGGCTCTTCCCCTCCTTCTTGGTGATCTGGATGTTGTTGATGTCGGCTAACCATTTGTCACCGCGTTTTTCGGCAATCTGCTTCACGGCGTCGATGGCGATGTCGGCTAAGTTGTCTTTCGCGGCGCCCACTGCCTTGCTCGACATGCTGGTTAACGCTATCTTTCGAAGTGTCGCTCGGTCCTCTATGTCTACTGGGATGCTTATTTTTTCGAGGAGTTCGACTGCCTTTGTTGCTGCTTTGCGGAAACCGCTGACGATTATCAGGGGGTGGATGTTCTGGTCTAAGAGTTCTTCGGCGCGTTTCAGGAGTTCGCTTGCCAGGACTACTGCTGTGGTTGTTCCGTCGCCCACCATGTCGTCTTGAGTCTTAGCCACTTCCACCATCATCTTGGCTGCTGGGTGTTCCACTTCCACTTCGTCGAGGATGGCTGCACCGTCGTTCGTTATCGTTATGTCGCCCAAGGAGTCGATGAGCATCTTATCCATCCCTCGTGGTCCAAGCGTGGTGCGCAGTACCTCGCCTATTATCCGCGCTGCCATGATGTTGTTCTTCTGAGCTTCGCGTCCGCGTCGTCGACCAGTTCCTTCCTTGAGAATCAGTATCGGTTGTCCGCCCTGAGTGGTCAAATACGCCATTCTTTCATTACTCCATTATGATAAATTGCTAGAGTAAGCAATTTTCAGCAGAAATATAAACTTTGCTCTAAGCGTTCTCGCATGATTAGAGTTCGGTAGGTAACAGGTGTCTATCGTTCAAGTTTATTACGTCTGATTGGTTTGTGGGCGTAGATTTACAGCACCAAGTGTCGTCGCCAAAAAAAGTATGTACACAAACAGCAGAATCGCCCCCTCTTTCCACCCCAGCTTTTCCTGCGACAGGAAATACCACAGAAGAAGGTTGGCAATCAGAGAGAATATGACTAGGTCGGTAAAAAAGCTCATGTTCTGTACTGAAAAGGGCGAAGCAAGTAGCGTAATCCCCAATATCAGTGTAATGTTTATGAAACAACTTCCCACGATGTCTCCTAAAGCCAACGCTGAATGCCCCTTGAGAAACGCTCTTACGTCGATGGAGAATTCTGGCAAGCTCGTGCCGAAAGCAATTATGGTCGCACCAATCAAAGATTTGGAAATACCAGCAAGTTCAGCTATTGTCACAGAAGATTCAACGATGAAGTATGCGCTCAGAACAACTCCTGCAACTCCCAAGAAGGTGAGACCAACATACAGACGGAGCTTCTTCTTCATCTCTTCTGAAACGCTCTGTGCATTCTCAAGTGGGATTCGAACCTTCGACAGTTGGTACGTGTAGAAACCAAAAATTAACACTAAAATTAAGCCTACGAGTCTACTCGCAACCGTGAGATACACCAGCGCCAAGGGGACGATGGAAGCTACAAAGAGACCAAAGTAGAGGCTCCCAAATTCTTCCTTAGCCATAGAGGGAACCATTCTCACAGTGGTTGAACGCCTCCGCAGAGCAACCAAGAGTGCGGATAACCCGATTATCAAGCAAACATTCACCACATTCGAGCCTATGACGTTCCCAACAGAGACCGCGCTTTTCTCCTCACCTCCAAGAGCCGAAATCAAAGCCACACTCAGCTCTGGGATAGAGGTTGAAAAGGCTATGATGATAAAACCAACTGTGGTTCTTCCGAGCCTTGTGATGTTTGAGACTTTGAGTGCGTTGGTTATTGCCAGATGACTGGACTGATTCAAAACGATCAGAAACACGATTAGAAGGATTATGGCAATCAGCACGTCCAAGATTAAGCCTCCACGTGTCCGTTTACTAAGGCACCAGCACAACAGATAAATTTACCGTAGGATGGAAGAAGGAGATTCAGATTATATGAGGACATCAAAAACACTCGACTCTCGTAAAGGTTTATATTGAATGAAAAAAAGGATACTACTCCACACCCCCAACCCATAGCACTTTAAACGAGTAGGGGTTCTTTCATGAAAAAAACCAAAGTGATCATAATGGGCGCAGCTGGGAGAGACTTTCACAACTTCAACGTCTACTTCCGAAACAACGACCATTACGAAGTCGTAGCCTTCACAGCCACCCAAATCCCTGGAATCGAAAAGCGAGGCTATCCGCCAGAACTGGCAGGACCAAAATATCCGCAGGGAATCCCCATACATCCAGAAGAGGAGTTGCCCGAACTCATAAAGAACCACGAAGTCAGCGAGGTTGTTTTCGCTTACAGTGACGTGTCCCACGAATACGTCATGCACCGAGCATCCTTGGTCCTTGCGTGCGGAGCAGACTTCCGGCTCATGGGTCCGTCCACGACGATGTTGAAGGCAAAGGTTCCCGTGGTCTCTGTCTGCGCCGTTAGGACTGGTTCTGGAAAAAGCCAGACTTCGCGTAAAGTGGCTGCTTTGCTGAAGAAGATGGGCTTCAGAG
>CAZPDY010000153.1:0-3973 GCA_964585455.1 uncultured Candidatus Bathyarchaeia archaeon
GATGGGGAGGTGGGCGACTACTTCTGGGGGTTCGACGTCTTCGGCTATGACTACGAGTTTTGCTATGCCTCGTTCGATGGCTTTGGTTGTTTCGTTGGTTCCTTTTCTTACTTGTCCGGTTTGGTTTGCGATTTGTAGGGCTTCATAGGCTGCGTCTGCTAGTTCTGTTGGGGTTTCTGTTTTGACGTAGAATGGTTTGGACATTTAGCCTTAACCCTCTTTTGTGTTGCAGAGTTTATTCGACATCTCCTATTTATAAGGTTTCATGATTTTGTGCATTGTGCAGTGGGGGTTCAAGCATATAAGCTTTGGACTATGCAGGTGTGCGTTCTCCGCGCCTAGACTAGACCATCCTAACAGAAGCCAAATAGGCAATGGATGATGGAGAGCAATGTAGCTCGTGTAAGATGCAGAAGACAAAGAGATTAAAAACATGCCACAATAAGATAAGAGCCGTTCTCCTTCTCGATGGCGGGACCATTCTTGAATGGATGTTAGCAAGTTTATCCGAAAGGAGACACGACTTTAACTGGTTCTGGTTTCAGTCTTAGATTGTTGCACTTTAGGAACTCTTCAAGTTCTTGAGAGATTTGTTTTTCTTTTGTCTTGGTTTTCTCGAACAAGGTTTTGGCTTCATCCACTAGGCTAGGTTGCTCTTCCTTTATTGACTTTGCGAGTTCAATGTAAGTTTTCTCCTCTCCTAGAGAAGGTTGCGAGGAATATATCTCAAAACCAAGATAATGCAGGAGATACCATCTGTAAACTTCCTTTCCTAGTTTTTTGTTACCTATCTCAAGTAGTTGTTGAAGTTTTCCATAGGAGGTTTCATGCAAAAGCAGAAATTCATCTAGTTTCTTCAGTAGTTTGCGCGGAAACAAATCAATAGTCATGAATCTAGCATGTCTTTTTAGGTCATCTCTTGCTCTTCTGATGTCATCTTGAGTCTAGAGTATATTATTCTGGAGCTTAGAAAAGAGGTCTAGAAAAACATTCTCATTCAAATACTCTAGTTTCTCTGAGAGAGAATCTCTAAGTCTTTCCCATACGAGCAAGAAGACCAGAATTGACGAAAGGACGTTTGAAGCTTCAATGATGAGAGTTCCATGGACATAGTAAGCCACCACATCTAGGATTGCGATTATACCAATAGGCAATAACAATATGAGTAGGGTCAGCTTGGTACTTAAAGCCATCATTTCTCAGACGTTCCTGGCACAATTCTGATGAAACATCCATCAATCCAAAATAAACGATTAATAACAAAGGTCGACGTACACCAAACAAGGTCCTCCAACGGACGCTCGTCAACCCCGAAAACAACAACCTTCTTCGTTGGCATAATTTCTACGTCCAAAGCGTTTCTACTCCTCCTTGAAAGGCGTGTTCAACACCTGCGACACCTTCTTGCTGATTATGGGACCGAGCCCATGCACTTCCCGCGCCCATCCGTCCACGTTTATGAGGGCGTTTATCGGAGTCTCGTAGGATTTGAGGATAGCCAACGCTTTCTCCCGCCCGATGTTCGGAAGACTCGCCACAAAATACAGCTGCGCATCAGCCAACGTCTCAACCCTCTTCGCAGCATGCACCACAGGAGCCCTACTCTCAACTATCTGCTCCTGCTTAGCAGCGGTGTACAAGAAGTCAACCGTCTCCTTCTGATTCGTCGTATGAACCAAAGCAATCCCCTGCCTCGCCAACGCAAACATAGCCCCCCAAACAGCCGACGGATTAATCCGAGTAAACTTGTAGATTATAGGCAAGTACCCCTCAAGAAGAACAATAGTCGTAGCATACTCGTCCTGCAACCCGAAAAGCTGCTCGAACAAATACCGCCTCGTAAGCGTGTACACAAAATCATGCACCGTCTTCCGCTCCACCGCACACCTGTCAGACAGGACATAGTCGCCCCTTGAAAGCGGACAAGTCTTAACATGCGCACCACGCTCAACCAAACCAGCAACAACCTTCGCGGCACTACTCGCCTCGTGACTGTCAACGATTATCGTGGGCTGCGGCTCCTTATCGGGCTCCTTAATAAAAGGCATCAACGTATCAGTCCCAGACATATCCTCCACTCAACCAACAATCAAGACAGTACATCACTGACTAATAAAACGTTAAGAAAAAATCCTTCAAAAAAAGAAAAAGAAAATTAAGGGCTTCTAAGGACCCTTCTGCGTAATCTCCTTGATCACACCCGCAGCCACAGTCGTACCCATATCACGCACCGCGAATCGTCCCAGCTCCGGAAAATCCGTGTAAGTCTCCACCGAAATAGGATGCAAAGGCTCCATACGCACGAGCGCACCATCACCCGTCTTCAAGAACGCAGGTTTCTCCTCGACAGTCTGACCCGTCCGAGGGTCGATCTTCTTGATGAGCTCCGTGAACCTGCACGCTACTTGACCCGTGTGATAGTGAAGCACGGGAGTGTAGCCAGCAGCAACCGCAGTGGGGTGGTAGATCACTATGATCTGTCCGATGAATTCCTTAGCAACGGCTGGTGGATTGTCTGGGTGTCCGCACACATCTCCTCTGTGCACGTCAGTCTTTGAAATGCCCCTCACGTTGAAACCAATGTTGTCTCCCGGCTCAGCCTTAGGCACTCTAGCGTGGTGAGTTTCTAGAGACTTCACTTCACCCTTAACGTTGCTCGGCATGAAGATAACAGCGTCCCCTTCTTTCAAGACTCCAGTTTCAACGCGCCCCACAGGAACAGTGCCTACGCCTGTGATGGTGTAGATGTCCTGCACGGGCACTCGCAATGGCTTGGTGAGTGATTTGGGTGGAACCTCGAAAGTGTCCAATGACTCGTACAACGTCGGTCCCTTATACCATGTCATCTTGTCGCTCTTTTTGACCAAATTGTCTCCTGTCCAGCCAGAAGTGGGCACGAACGGAATCTTCTCCACCTTGAAGCCCACCATCTTGAGCATGCGGCCGATTTCATTCTTGATTTCTTCGTAGCGTTCTTGGCTCCAGTTAACCGACTGGTCGTCCATCTTGTTGACAGCTACAACCAGTTGATGGCAGCCCAGTGTGAAGGCTAGGAAAGCGTGTTCCCTCGTCTGTCCGCCTGGACCGATGCCTGCCTCGAATTCTCCTCTCTTCCCTGAGACGAAGAGTACGGCAGCGTCTGCTTGACTTGCGCCTGTGACCATGTTCTTGACGAAGTCCCTGTGGCCAGGTGAGTCTATTACGGTGAAGAAGTATTTTGGTGTTTCAAACTTGAGGAACCTGAGGTCGATGGTTAAGCCTCGTTCCCGTTCCTCCTTGAGGTTGTCCAAGACCCATGCGTACTTGAAGGTTTCCTTGCCCATCTTCTTGGCTTCATCTTCGAAAGACTTTATCGTTCTTTCGTCGATGGCTCCAGCTTCGTAGAGTAAGTGTCCAGTAGTCGTGGATTTTCCGTGGTCAACGTGACCCATGATGATTAGGTTTAGGTGTGGTTTTTCTGCTTTGCTCATCTTTCATCCTCCAAATTTTCTGTTCTTTTTCCTCCAATTTTTGGTGAAATTCGGTTTACAACTGTTCTTTCAACAATATTAAGCTTACTCAGTCAGATTCGTAGCCAAGCAGGCGTCGAAAGCATGATTACTGCCAAAAAACTTAGAGAGACAGAGTTTTAGCTCAACCAACCGAATTCTTATGAAGATGAACACGTTACCCATCAGCCATGGACAAGTTCGTCGATAAACTGTTTGCTGGCTTACGAGAGCGTGGCTTTCAGGCACGAATCGTTTCCGCCTCTCATCTGCATCAACTGCAGGAAAAGATAGAAAGCCTCCGCAGTCACGCTTTACTTAACGGTCAGTTCTATCATGAACGCCTGGCTTGGTTCAAGTTCCAGATTCCTGAAGATTTGCCGAAGGCACAATCCCTGATTGTTGCCGCTGTCCCAAGACCCCAGACTCGAGCAGTTTTCATCTGGAATGGACAACAACGTCCACTCATCCTTCCTCCTACCTAC
>CAZPDY010000154.1:0-3940 GCA_964585455.1 uncultured Candidatus Bathyarchaeia archaeon
GCGTAGACCTATACTTTGAGCCTGAATTCCCATTCACACAACGAGATGGAGATATATTCCGAATTTCTTCCCGCAAACTCCCTTTTTCTGTTTAGTTTGAGCAGGCACGCGTGGGAGAGAAGACAGAAAAGTCAATTAAGGTTGGAGTGGTAGAGGTGGATACAGGGAGGGTATTATGTCACTTATACCAGATTTTGAGTTGGGTTTTTGGAACGCTTGGATTTTCATGGGGCCCTTTCTATTTGTAACTCTTCTCACCATGCTCTTGATGATGAAAAGAGGCGCACCTGGTGGCCCAGCGCGCGTTTCGTGCAAGTCTAAGACTACGCTGTTAGTTGCCAGTCTCTCCAAGATTATCATTTTTCCTGCCGCGATCTACTCTGTTTTCCTGCCACTAGAACTAGGCACAGTGTGGTTCTACGTTGGTCTTCCAATTGCGCTAGTAGGACTAGCTGGAAGTTTAGTGGTCCTTGTGAGTTGGGCTATCACTCCAGCCGGTGGACCAGTTACCAGAGGGCTCTATCGGTATTCAAGACACCCGATGTATTTGACTATGGTTTTGGTACTCTTAGGCGTAGGCATAGCCTCGGCTTCGTGGGTTTTCTCAGTGTTTGCCATCATAACAGGAGTTGGAGTAACGCGTCCATATTTCGTAAAGATTGAAGAAGCTCAATGCTTGGGGCATTATGGTGCTGCCTACCGAGAATATATGGATAGAACTCCAAGATGGTTAGGAATGCCGAAATCAAAGAAAAGAGACTGACACCCATCTAAGCTTCTACGACGTAGGGAGCAATCTAAAAGTAGGCTGGGAGAGACTTGAACTCCCCACAGCGTGGAGAAATCACCCACAAAATCCCCTTTTTTAGCACTGTTGGAGCCTTGCAAGAAAAAAACATTTTTTTCTGCGTCGGTTGACTGCTTTGTGCCTTGTCTAGAATGCTCATACTCAGACAATGAGCAGGAAGAGCCAGATTGGCAGTATGGTTACGTTTCTTCTGACCTCTAATGCTTCTTTGGATAGGATGATCCCGTTTGGAAAGCTTGAGGCTCCTGACGCTTTCTTGAAGTCTATTATGCCGTATGTGTCTTTTTTGCTGATTTTTGGTTGATATTTAACTTCTATGGCTGAGCATTTGGGCAGGCACTCTCGCATTACAAAGTCTACTTCACGGTCTTTCTTTCCTCTCCAGTATAGAAGCATGTTCTCGTACGCGAAGAGCTGTTTCTGTTCGCACAGTAGAAATGCAAGTCTGACCAGGTGATCGGCTGTGATTCCTTCTGCAAGTAAACTAATAATATTCTGCAATAAGGTTGAGCCTGCTTTCACTTGGTTTTTCTCACTGTATGTGCTCGCATCTCCCCATAGTCTGGAACACACCTATTCTTGCCTACCCTATTTCTTGTTGCTGCCTATTCTAAAAAGGTACGACTGCTTTTCTGATTCTAATGGTAAGAAAGCCTTAAAGTGTCATCTCTTTATTCCAACCACTACGTATAAGCTGGCATATCTCTCATCATTCGTGTTCAAAATGCGTTGCCTTCTAATGCCTAGAAAATTTTCTTCTTGAATGATTGTAAAAAATTGCGAAATATAATCTCTAACCTCTCTCAGGTTTGTATGTTTGATTCTTCTGAAATAGTCATCAGGCCTTTTTACCTCTTCTTGGAAATATTCTGACATGGGATTCAGCATCATCGCCAAAATTCTACCACAGGGCTGCGTAACTCTTGCCGTTTCTTCCACAGCTCTTTGGTAATTCTCTAGAAATTCTAAAGTCGTCACGATAAAAACTGCGTCAAATGCTGAATTTTTAACCCCTAAATGACCGGCATCAGCTAGAACGAAATCTTTATTGCTTCTCCTTTTGGCTTCTTGTAGCATTTCTTTAGAGCTGTCTAAACCAATTATGTTAAGATATGGGAGATTTTGTTCAAATGAGCCTATGCCACACCCAAGAGCGAGAATCTTTTCGCAATCTTTTAATACATTAGAGACGTATCTGGCTTCCTTTTTCATCACTCTTTTTCCGAATTTGCTGTCACAGAATTTGACAAACTTTTCTACATCCGCTTTCATATACATCATCTTTAACAAGTACTGATGCCTCATTTTCGGCTTGTAATAAACATTGGAAATTGTGATAGGTTCATGCAAAATTTCCCATTCTATATGGGGAAGAAAGCTTCTCTCCATTGTTACCCAATATAGTCGATATCTAATATATGTACTAGTAATTTTGCGTAAAAGGTCACTATAAGCAAAATAACTCACTTATATGCACCTGCTCATGCCCGTATTTCGTCAGCTTCTTCTTTACGTTCAAGCCTACGGCTCTCAGCCCTATGCACATATTCAAGGGCATAGTAGCTCGATGTATAGCCTCTTTAAGAGTAAACGGATCCATTGTATCTGCAAGTTGAGTAGCTCTCCAGTGTCTTTGCGTGTGGTTCATTATGCCTAAGCGTTTGCAGATTTGCCATGCTCTCTATAGAGTTATGTTCCACACTCGGGGATTGGAATCCCTGGAGTTCTTCTTTAGAAAATCAAGCCACTCGATTATGTGATAAGCAAAGGGGTCATTCAGTCTCGCGAGTCCCAGACAACGAAACATCGACAGTACTCTAGTGTACACACAGTTCATCGGCTTTGAAAGCGACGAATTTCATTCAGCCGTTGCTGAAACGATGGAAGAAGCGAGGAAGCTTGTGGAGGATGGCTTCGAGTACGTCTGCCAGAAAGACGAAATCATGCTGTTCCGCAAGAGGAAATAGTGGAATAAATTCCTATTTCCGCAGAGTAAATTCCCATTCGCACCACGTTTTTTGTGTGTGGGGGTCTGGTGGGCACATTCTGCACACGATTTCTATTTTGGGGTTAAACTCCTTCGCAAAGCTTTGAAGATAGCCAAAACGCACTTGTTTGCATGGAAACTCGCCCAATCCCTTGCTTATTCTCGTCTCTTGGGTTCGGCAGCGTGTCACTCGGAAGACCCCTTGCTTAGCCGATGCTTTCCACTCTTTTTCGGTCTGATACAACGCCCAGCTCGTGTTGCTAAGAGTCTTTATCAACGCTGCAACATCGTTATCCTTCACCTCCAACGTTTCCCTCAATTCCCTAGCCTCGAGTTTTCCCATGATTTTCCAGCAACCCGCGTCAATCTCAGTAGCCGCCTCAGTCCCGAATTTTTCCTCTATCCCGAGGAAGTAGAGTCCGTCAACCCGCCAGAGGTTCTTAACATGCAGGAAAAACAGCTCGAGCAACTTGTCTTTGGACATTTTGTCCAGCATTTCCAAGTCTTCTTTAGTAGGCCAACTCATGCTGCACACCATCTATTTGTTCGGAACTATTCTTTGCACGAGCGCAAATAAGCCTTCAGTCGGCTAAACTAGAGTCTTCTGCTCTTTTCCAGAGATCAGGGTCGACGTTCTCACCCCGACAAGCCTCACCTTCCTGCCTCCGCCAAGATAGGGCTGAACGAGTTCTCTCGCTGCTTTCTGGATGCTCTGCAGGTCGTTCGTGAAGAAAGACAACGTCTTCCCATGGGTGTGGGTTTCAAAGTTCTCGTAGCGGATTTTGATCGTCACTGTTTTGAAGAGTAGCTTGCGTTCTGCGAGTTCCTCGTGGATTTCTATGCTGAGCTTGTCTAAGGCTTCGAAGACGGGCGCAGAGTCAGCTGTGTCTTCTTCGAAAGTAGTCTCTCTGCCCACAGACTTGACCACGCCTCTCTCGGCGACTTCGCTCTCGTCTATGCCTCGAGCTGAGAGGAGATGCTGAGCGCCCATCACACCAAACTTCTCGGTTAAGACCGAGGCGTCGAAAGCGGCTAAATCGCCTATTGTCTTGATGCCCATCTCTTTCAGCTTGTGCTCCGTCTTCTTGCCCACCCACAGCAACTTTCGCACGGGCAATGGAGCCAAGAAACGTTCTACCTCACTC
>CAZPDY010000155.1:0-3927 GCA_964585455.1 uncultured Candidatus Bathyarchaeia archaeon
CTCCAACACTGCCAACACGAGGCTTAGTTGTCCACTGCTGTCCTTGATGCCAACTATGCTGGGAATCTGCGCCAAGTCTTCCACCATCTGCCACGGCATCGGCAGCCCAGTGCATTGGGGAATGTTGTAGAGAATCAAGGGCAAATCCACTTCAGATGCAATCGTGAAATAGTGCTCATAGATTCCCCTGTTAGTGGGCTTCAAGTAGTACGGCGTCACGATTAGAGCAGCGTCAGCACCTGCATCCTTCGCGTACTTCGTCATCTCCAACGCTTGCGCAGTCCCGCTTGCTCCAGTGCCCGCGACGACGGGAACTCGACCGTTAACTTCGTCAACGACGACGTCGATTACCCGTTTCTTCTCCTCAACAGTCATGTTCACAAACTCGCCCGTAGTGCCACACGGAACGACGCCGTGGACGCCGAGCTTAACGCAGTAGTTAACGAGTGCCCGCATCTGCCCCTCGTCAACTTTTTTTCCGTCTTCGGTGAACGGCGTCACCAACGCGGGCATGATTCCCTTGGGCTTGAACATCAACTTAAACTCCTTGCATCGTATCATGTCTTTTGCACATTTAAACGCTTCACTGAAGGAAACGACCACTCCGCACGGACCGTAGCTACTCTTATAAACGCTACAACACTAGTAACCAAACACAAAACTGCCGTCAGAGGAAAAGCGTTGAAAGACCTCAGACAAAAACTGAAGATAAAAGAGGAAAACCTCGAGAAAATAAACGACTTCATCACGAACGAGGACAACCCACTCGTAAACAACCTCCTAAAAATCATAGAAAAGTATGGGGGAGTCGACGAGATCAACCGAAAGGCACGAGAAGCCCGCAAACTCGAAAGCCTCATGGCTCGACTCAGAGCAAAAAGATCGCCCCACGTAAAAGACCTCGAATGGCTGACAGAACAACGGGACAAGGGCGCGTTCATCAGCATTCCCGAATACAGAAGAAAAATATTAGGAAGCAGAGCCGACTCGATTAAGTTCGACGAGTCCTTCGCTGTCACTCTCGAAATCAGCGCCGCCAACTTCTTCCCATGGGTCATAGAAGAAGCAAAAAGAGCCATCGAACAAAGAGACCTCATGCCCGGGCGCTTCATACGTGTCCGCTCTATGAAAGAACAAGTCGAAGACGATGAAATCCTCGCTTTTGCAGCTGCTATGCAAATAGTGGGAGCTTCCTACGTAGAAACCTTGGACACGAAGGGGACTCTGCCTGGACCAGATGGTATGCCTATCAACGTGCATCTGGGGGGACCGGAAACCATCACGGGATATTTCGGCGGCGTCGGCATGCCCAACGAATACGCCTTGAAATGGGTTGATGAATACTTCTATTATTACACCGAATATGGCATCGGGCAGGTGTTGAACACGAACTCTGGAAGCGTGATGCTTGGGTACTGGCTCTTCAAGCTTGGAATAGACGTTGAATTCAAGATTTCAGTGTTCTTGGGCAACGACAACCCCTATTCCTGCTTCTGGACACTCATGACTGCTAAGCTTTTCAGCCGAGACGACGGAACCAGCCCCCTCGTGGGCTTTAACCTTTCAAACTCTATCAACAACCAAACCATCGAGCTCTCAGCTTACGTTCGAAAAGCCTTCGACTTCGAAGGCGTCGTGCGCATCGAACACCACATCACGGAAACCTACAAGAGCATCGTCAGACAACCCTACGATAGATTAGGCGAACTTCTCGAAATCGCCGACCACGTGAAGAACATAAGCGCCAAACATGAGGGAGGAACTCTCGAAATTGAGAAAACCCGGGAACACCCATCAGACATTTTAAATTACTTCATCCCAAAGAAGGAGATTCTCGCACAAAGTCTGATGCCCAAGCTGACACTCAACTACCTAGACAAGCATGACGCGATGAACCGAACTGCCAGAGCCCTCACAGAGAGAGGCTTAACTTTCATCGCTGCTCAGAAACTGCACAAAAAATAGAGTGTAGATGCTGAGACAGTTACCACGTGGTCTTGGGCTGTTTCACCAGCAAGATGATTGTCGTTGCGACGAAGATTGCCGTGGTTATGATGAAGATGTACATCAAGCCCGTGGCGTTGCTCTCTGCAGCCTGCTCATCGACTAGCTCCTGATACCTTTCCTGCAAATCGGTATAGTTTCCCGCTAACTCGGTATGGTTACCCTGCAACTCGCTGTAGAAACCGTTCAAGGCGTCATAGTCTTGCTTCAACGCTTCGTAAGGTTTGTTCTGAACATACGTAGCGAGAAAAACGTCAGCCTGCTCTTCCACATGACCATCGCCCTCAAGAGACCATTCGTACTCCACTTCGCCGTAGAGCAAGCCCGGCGACGTGTCTTCAGGAATTGCAACCTCATACGACGTGCTGTTAGACTCTCCTAACCCGATGTGCGCTTCGTTGAGGAAGGATATGCTACTGAGGAGTGTTTGGCTTCGATTTTCCTTCAAACTTGAAACATTAACGTGAATGTAGCGAATGTGAATGTTTGCCTGCGTAGCCACCGCCCTAAGGGTGACGTTAGCTTTCTCTCCAGGCCAGGCTAGAGGGGTGATCTCTATTTCTACGAGTAAGCCCATCTCCTCATGCCAATAACCCGTGTTATCATCAGCAGTTACGGAGTAGGCAACGGCGCCTAAGCCCATGCGAACAAGAATCAACGTAGCAGCCAACAGGAACGCTAAACGTTTTGTGTTCAACTTTCTTCTCAGCCTTTCTTGGAAGTGCATACTGCGTCTTCTCGGAAGATATTTAACTGTTGTTTAACGTTATTTTGAAAAACTAAAACCGTTTCCAGTGTAATTTTAATTTTTGCTGGTTAAAACCCGTTATTCCAACGTGCGTATGAAGCGTTGGTACACGTATAAGAAGTAAATAAGGGCGAAAGAAGTGAGGGCGACTTCCATCGAGAGGATTAGGTGGTTTTGTTCGATGGCGAAGAAATAGCCTTGCACCACGATGTCCGAGAAGACTAGAATCTGTAGGAATATGGCTCCTCCGATACAGCTTAAGCCTAGACAGTGGACGAGTTGTCGCAGGCGGCGGTCAACCTTCGCGCTGAACAAGTTTTATCATGGATACTGAGGTGAAGCGATTATCTTAAGGTTTACGAAACACAACATAAAAATAAGCGTAATGATTCCTTCTGTAGATTCAGAATAGCTAGCCTTCGTTCTCTAAAGCGTGATTTCTTCTCCTTCCTCGACGAGCTTCACGGGGTATTTTTTGAACAGTTCTTTAAACGTGTCTGGGTGTTCTGTGTGGATGGGCACGAGTTTCTTCGGCTGGATTGCGTTGATGACTTTGGCAAGCTCGATGGACGGGCAGTGCCCAGAAGCGTGTATCTGATGGAATTTCAGGTCAAAATGGCTTAGCCAGCGGTCGAGCACTTTTGTGTCGATGTCTTCTTCACTGAAGGGTTCACTCATGGAATGTATGAAATCGCCCCCCGCAGAGGGCTTAACGTCGATTAGCTCGGTGAACCCCACCAAGTCGAGGTTGAACATTATCCTCGACTGGTTCTGGCGTATGTAGTTGAAGGTTTCTGCTTTTTCCAAGAACGGTCTTTCCCACACATAATAATCGCTAGGCTGGAATTCCCCGGATTTTTTCCTCTTCTTGTAGAAGACCACGGTGTCGTCTTTGATTACGTCTGGAATCGCTAGCCTCGGGTCATCTTTAAGCTTGTGTAAAAAGTGAGCCAGCTTGATGGGAATCACGAATTTTCTGTCATTCTTCTTTGCGATTTCGTGGAAGGTTTTGAAGCGGTCTACGTCTCTGCTGTAGAAAGAGGCTATCACTAGTTTGGACGCGTCGGCTACCACTCTGTTGCTTTCTTCTTTCACTCTGGTCTCTGACTGCGTCTCGCAAGTCTCTTGGGAGGATATGCGTGTCCCTTCAGAAATCATGAGTCCCACGTCTGCTT
>CAZPDY010000156.1:0-3902 GCA_964585455.1 uncultured Candidatus Bathyarchaeia archaeon
GACGATAACACGGTGAATGACTATGCCATAGTCGTTGGAGTCAATTTTGTTCTTGCAAACAACATGATTGATTGGCTGTTGGGCTTTAAATACAAGCATGAGCTGACCGTCCGCTTAGACGCACCACAATACCTAGAGCCAGACGAAACCACACTTCTAAATGGTACAGTCCATAACCGTGGCTTGAGCAACGAGACAAACGTAGAGCTCAAGCTTCTAATAAACGGCACGGTCATCTACAATATTACCATTCCTGAATTCATGAACGGCACTTCGTACTCGACGACCTACTCTTGGATCCCCACTTTGGAAGCGGTGTACAACGTTACACTGTATGCGCCGCCTGTTACAGGCGAAAACGTCACGATAAACAACGTGAGGACGAAATTCATCAGTGTGCACTATCCGTTCATTAACCCCGTCGAGGGACAATACGCAAAATACACCATAAAATATTACGATTCCTCAGGCAGCATAATAGGCACAGGCAACTGGAACTTCGTTTACGACCATTACATCGATCCCCATAGGATCTACATCACGATGGAACTTCAGGACCCCTCGGGATATAACGTTACGGACTCGATGATCGTTAACACGATGAACAGATACGTCGAAAGCGGTGCATGGGCGGGTCAATGGTATCCCGGGTGGATAGAAACCAACTTAGACATAGGCTCAGAAATAGACCTCCTGTCTACAACAGCGACAGTCAACGGCACCAGCATCATAATCATGGGTCCACGAGCAGTTGAATGCTGGGAAATACCCCTAGTCCAGATGGGATATCAATACTACTTTTTCTACGACAAGTCCACGGGGCTATGGATCAGCCTAGAAGCTACAGATTATTATGGAAGCCGCATCGAAGTGCTACTGACTGAAACAAACGTTCCCGTAGGCATTCAACACGAACATGATTTAGGAGTAACGTTGGAAGTTCCTCAGCGTCTCCAACCCGGAGAGACTTCGCTGCTAAACGCAACGGTCTACAACCTTGGGCTGAACAGTGAAACCGACGTGGAACTTCAACTGCTGATAAACGGCACAGAAGTTGCGAGCGAAACAGTAGATGAGCTTGAGAACGGCACGTGGCACCCCATAGGTTATCTGTGGGCGCCAACTTCTGGAGTCTACAACATAACCGTCTACACAATCCCAGTCCTGAGTGAAAACGTCACGATAAACAACGCTGCAACTAGAATAGTATGCGTACGCTACATAGAAGTCGCTCTGATTTCCGACTACAGCGAGCTAATGAACACAATACCCATACTGAGCTCTATGGGAATAGGCTACGATCTATACAACAACAACGCCATGAACCTCTACACCGAAGACCTCAGCCTACTACTCAAATACAAAATAGTGATCATCAGCAAAGGCTACAGATGGATAACCTCAAATGAATACTCAGCTCTCGAATCCTACCTCTCCTCAGGCGGAAACCTACTTGTCACGGGCTACGACAGCCTATACAATGACCCACTCCTCGCCAGCCTTGTCCGTTCATCCTCAACAGGAAACAACCAAGGAGAATCCGACCTCTACGTGACCGCCCCAACGCACCCCATAGTGAACGGACCCTACGGAAGCTTTCCACTGGGATACCACATCTACGGGCTATTTGAAAACTGCGATAATGCCGAAGCTGACACTTCGCGAAATGCCATGACAGTGGCAGAACTCGCAGACGGATACGACAGAATAATAGCGACTGAAGGACTTCCCGGAAAGGTTGTTTTCTGGAACGGGATGGGAATATTCGACTGGATGTTGTCCAAAGATTGCGAGGCCATGCTCAAGAACACGATACAGTGGTTCAGGGTTCGCTACGAACACGAATTAATCGCCTCTCTCGACGCCCCAAGCTTCTTAGAACCAGGCAACTCCGCATTGCTCAACGCAACCGTGCGAAACGCAGGTCTAGAAGCTGAGACGAACGTGCAACTACAACTCCTGATTAACGGTAGTTTAGTGGAAGATGTCACCATCCCCAACCTCACAAATGCAACTGCCTACACGATTAATCATCCCTGGAACCCGACGAGGACTGGAACGTACAACATCACAGTCTATTCTCCACCCGTCCCTGGGGAAAATTACACGAGGAACAACGTCCATTCAAAATATGTTCAGGTGAAGTATACTACGAGAGTCTTAGCCTACGTGCAGTACGCTGACTACTACCAAGAATACCAGAACACCTTGAAAGCCGTACAGTCCAGCTTCGGACCAAACTACTTTGTAACTGAGTTGTGGGACTACACGCAACTGGACAGCATGCTTCAAGGAAACGACGTCATGCTCATCCCAGAACAAGAATACGCAAGCCTATACACCATGGAAAATATCGGCAGAGCGTGGTCAGACACCCTGTCCGACTTCTTAGACGGCGGAGGAGTGATTATAGTCTGCGACTTTGGCAGCGCCTACGGCATCCTCACAGGGGCTGGACTCATGTCCATCTCGGGCGCCAACTACATAACCTTCCGCACGGTCTACCTGGTAGACCCAAGCGATCCACTGGCAGAAGGCGTGTCTCCTTCCTTTGTAGCCCCGAACGGCGCAATGAGCTTCATCACGAGTGAAACAAACGTCGTCGTTAACGACGGGTATTATCCAGTGGTAATTCACAAGGAAACAGGTCGAGGGCGCGTCGTGCTCCTCGGGTTCGACTTTTACGAGTCAAACGCTGACACAGAACTGCTTTTAGGCAACGCTGTAGCCCTCGCAGGACACATAGAAATCTCGATAGACCGCTACGCAGGCTCACCGGGCGCCGAAGTAACTGTGAGCGGAAAAAAGGCAACCCCCGAAGGATTAGTTGTAATATACTGGGATGATGTACTGGTCGGAGACACTATGGCTAACACGCTGGGCGAATTCACGTATCTAATCACAGTGCCCTCCGACTCCACTATGGGGACGCATGAAATAACAGCTATAGACACGGCAACGAACGAAAGAGCCTCGACGTTCTTCAGGGTAATTCTAATGACTCTAAACCCAAATAAAGGTCCCGTCGGAACCAGAGTCACAGTAAATGGTGCCGGGTTCTTACCTGAAACTCAAGTGGGAATTGCATTCAACGACGTGATAATCGGTGAAGCCGTGACTGATGGTCTTGGGAGCTTCGCATTCACTTTCAACGTGCCCCTCTTCACTGCAGGAATACAAATCGTAAAGGCAGTCGAAACCGAAGCCGAATACGCTGAGGCAGTGTTCACGGTGGTAGATGTTACTCCCTTGGACGTAGAAGTCGACGTGGGTGCGATACACTTCAAGGGAGAAGTCGCTGAGTTCTACGCGCAGGTAAGATTTCGAGGCGTAGCCGTCAACGCAACAGGCATCAGCGCAACACTCCACGGTCCCGAGGGCGAAACACTCTACTATCAATATTCCCAGAACATCACGCTCGTCGCAACGGGCTTCTACAAGATAGCTTACGCTTTGCCGCTCGACGCTTCACCTGGCACGTACTCGTTAATCGTCGAAGCCCGATACATCACGAGCACGATTGAAGCGAGGGGAACGTCCTTCAAGAGCTTTCTACTAAGCCCGACGTTGACAGGCTGGAACGCACTGCTAATCAGCGTTAACAGAACCATGGGAACCATAAAGACCGATGTGGGCTTCATCACCGTGAGGCTCGACGCCATCGACGCGAAGCTCATTAGAATAGAAGGAAACACGGTGACGATAAACACCACTTTGGGGCTCGTCCAAGCAGACATAACCACTGTTCAACTATGCGTGACCTCAATCGATGGCTCCTCAGCTACGATGCAAACGATACTGGGCACGCTCGATGGGAGAATAACGTCTATCGAGGGTGATACTGCGACGATAGAGACAGACATAGGCACCGTGAGGGCGGACATAAGCGCGCTGAGTGATGC
>CAZPDY010000157.1:0-3863 GCA_964585455.1 uncultured Candidatus Bathyarchaeia archaeon
CATATATCCCATCGTAATCGTCGGTCACGTTGTTTCCAACAATCGTACTCTGGCCAGAGGAAATGAGTCGAATCCCGGACCAACCATTTGCGACTATCTCGTTTCCAGACAGAACGCTGTAAGGTGAAGAAGAAAGTTCAGCTCCATACCTATTGCTCCATACCACATTTCCGTCGACAGTGCTGCTAGGAGAATCGAGGAGGTAAAGCCCCATGTCATTGTTCGCAAGTATGGTGTTTTCAACCAGAGCATTACCAGCAGAGTCGCTTATCTGAATACCGTCATCATTGTTGGCAACTATTGTGTTCTCAGAGATAACGTTGTAACTCGAAGCTTCTAAGAGCTTAATCCCATCGTTGCCGTTGCCCGTCAAGTTATTCTGAGAGATTGTGTTTCCCCACGACCCATTGAGGAAAATGCCATCAAAACTGTTGCTTGCTATACTGCTATTGTAAACACCACTTGAGGAAATTGAGGTGAAAGAAATTCCGTAATAGAAATCCCTAACGTTTGCGTTCTTCAGAGTCACGTTGCTTATATCGGCTAGTCTGATTCCTGTTGCTCCGCCAGTCCCTTGAATAGTGAAGCCCGCAACGTCAACAATCACGTTGCTTCTCTCCACAACAACGGGCTCGAAAACATCGCCAGTAAAAGAATACGTGATATTATCGACCGTCACAATAGGTGCAGTTACGGGCTCGATTGCACCATTTGCCCTTATGTATACGGTGCTCTGCGCCATCGCTTTTTCAATGTCAAAAGTGAACCCCGCGAGAGTTATTGACAACGCAATATAGAGCATTCCTAATAACGTCAAGATTTTTCGGTTCATTTTAATCCACTGCCTCTACGTTGTCCGATCGGAATGTATTTAACCCTTTTCGTGTCTCTTACGAAAAATACTGCCAATAACTAGGAGCTCTACGTTGAAATGCGGGAAAACAGGGCAATTAATAGTTACAAGCCGCTATAGTTCTGACAGCGGTATGAGTAAACGAGCGAGATAAATCCCACGATCAAGCAGATTCTTAGAGTCCTCGCGCGAGTCATAAATACTCCTGTGAAACGTTCTTGGGTTCTCAAATAACTCTAAACTTGGCCTGCACTATCCTCTCTTCATACCTCACTAAAATACTAATCAATGGTCCCAGCAGTTTGACTCTCCGGCTAATCCTCGACAGAATTCTGAGTTCAGCCTCGTTTACGATTCCTGCCAGAGGAATCAATGTCAAGTACAAGAAGATGTACAGAAACCCTCCTCCCATGACGCTGAGAAGCAAAGGCAACGGAGAAGCGTGGACAAACAACAGAGAAGGAATCGATGACAATCCGGCAACAAGGTAGATCTTTGTCAATGACTTCATGTCGAGAGCAATATTGAAATCATTCCTTGCAACGTAGACCCCATAGACAGCACCTGCGGCGGTAGCGACTATTAACACTGAGATCAAGCCTAGAACGCTGAAGACACTGGTCAGATAAGGCGTCAGAAACAAAACTATCGCGAACGTGATAAGATTCTGCATTAGGGTCGTCTTCGTTTTGCCCAGGCCGTTAAACAAGCTGGGCAGGTTCAATGAGCCAATTCCCACTAGAAGATAGACGAGACAATAGACAGAAAGAAAGGCTCCGGCTGTTCCATACCTAGACTCATAAACTATCTGAACTATCTCGGCTGAGAAGATCATGACCAACACAACAAAAGGAACCATCAATATAGTAGTGTACTTGTTTGCAAACTGGAACAGGTTTCTAACATGTTCTTTTGATGACGAATCTAGCTTAGCGAAAGCTGGCAACAAGGCAGTCGTGATCGGAATCGAAACCGCAGTTATCAGCTGTATGAAGTTGACAGCAGCCTTGAAATTTCCTATGTCTGCGTCGCTTGTGAGGATTCCTAGAACAAGATTTTGGTACGGGAGTATGAATCCCACCAAAAGAATTGAGATGTAAAGAGGTGTTCCGTAACTAATCAGAATCCTCAAGTTCTCAGTGAATTCCACACGGTCATCACTGCCTTCGTTAACGCTTCTTCTGATTGCCAGGAACACAAGAATCGCTCCTGCTATTCCACTAATTGCGAGACCAACTACGTGGCCCACGACAGCGCCAATAACACCAAAACCCGCCAATACCAGTGCTATTGAAACAATAGACTTGCAAGTCGCCTGTATATTCGTAATGAAAGCGCTGTACTCTGCCCTGTCGAGACCTACATACACCGAATTGGCAATTGAGAACAAGACCTGAAACAGCACTGAGAATGATGCTATCCTAATGTAAATCCCTATATCAGGTCTGTTGAGAAGAATAGCTGCAAAAAAGTCAGCAGAGAAGTAGTTTATTGAGAAGAGGACGAAACCAGCCAGAAATCTAAAAAGAGCCCCGGATCTTATGATTCTGGCTGCCTCACCCATGCGACCTCTCTGCCTTAGACTGGCCGTGTATCTAATCAGTCCCTGGCTTATGCCAAAGTCAGTGAACAGAAACAGTAGTTGAGGCAACACGATAGAGAGAGCATACTGCCCGTAAAAGTCGGGACCCAGAAATCTGGCCACGAATATTGACTCGACAGCCAAGATGCCCGTGGCGATCAAGCTACCCGCAATTAAGAAAAAGCTGCCCCTTACAGATTCAGTCGCAACTGATTCCAGGCTATCAGACACGTGATCTCCTCGCAATGTCTAAGCTATTCCATAATCTTCTGCTGCCGTAATGGAAGATGCCATGATGGGTACGTGAACATTCTGAATCCAGTTTAATAAGCGAATTGGTAGAGCACTGCAGAACCAACCTGTCTCTGTTACAGTAAACATCAGTTTAGCTGGATCTAGATCCAGTTCGAGTCTTGCTCAACATCCTGCGTTCTCTGGTCACGCCGACAGATGCAAAGAACATTGCGACTAGAATTGAACTTATCGTAAGAGGAACAAGGCGCACACCCCACGGGGTATAGTTCAAAATCAGACCCACCACGGATACGATGGCCACGCTCATGCATATACTGAACGCTATCCGTGCCAGGGAGCTCAGACTTTGCCCTTCTGAGCTTGAGGGAAAGAGCGCCTTTACGAAGCAAAACCCAGGCCACCAAAGCACAAGCATGCTCCCAAAAAGCTGCCTCAGCACCGAAACAGGGTATAAACTTTCAGGAACCACGATGACGACGGCTGCTGTTATGATTAGAAAAACTACCGTCATTCCAAACCAATTCAAGGCTATTCTTCTAGCATATTCGCTCTTCTTTTGTAAATTCGCCTCTCTTTGAGGCTTTAGTAGCCTTATTTCTCCTCTGGCCTGCAACTGTAAGATACAGTCAATTATCTCCTTTTCTTGGATTTGCAGTTCCGTCTCTGCCTGTCTGACAAGCATTTCTACGGACTCTGGTCTCCGTTCCCTAATAAGTTGAATCAACGAAGATTCCAAGCGTCTTTGTTTCCTCAGCTCGGATTCTTCTTTGTCTGACATTTCAATCCTCAGCGACGAACCATTGCAGCGTACTAAATATAAGCTTCTACCTGAACTGTGAAAAAACCTTTCCCCCCTGCGAATGCAATGCTACGAGAGTATGATATTCACGACTCTGACTGCCACGGAAGCTAGGAATATGACCGACATTACCATCGAGACGTTTCTGAGCCTTTTTCTGTTTACTGACACGTATACTCTACCATGGTATGATGACAACACTTCAGAAGCCGCTAGAAGAATTATCGAGACTAGCGCTAACCAGATCGTTATTTCATCTATGTTCAAAGGAATCAACAATTCTTCATCACATTATTGGGTTATCTGATAGTAGATACTCTGTGTCGATTATGCGTTTCTCCCTGTTTGGCTGTTCGCTCTTGATGACGCCGAAT
>CAZPDY010000158.1:0-3819 GCA_964585455.1 uncultured Candidatus Bathyarchaeia archaeon
GTGAAATGCAAATTGAAGTTGAAGAAGGTTTGTCTGTTGAAAAGGCTCATGCGATCACGGAGGAAGTTGAACGAAAACTTAAGACGGAATGCAAACAACTTGAAGCCTTGATAATACACGTAGAACCTCGAAAAAGGGAAAAGTTCAGAATCGCCATTCCAATAGAAGAGGACAGAGGATTGGAATCGACGGCAAAGCCACATTTCGGAAGCGCACCTTATTTTATACTTGTTGACGTCGATCAGGGAGAGATCAAAAATTGGACAATAAAACCCAACCCAGGCGCAGAACTAAGAAAAAAAAAGAGGAATAAGCTCTGCAAATTTCCTCACAAAGGAAAAAGTTAACACACTTATAGTTAACAAACTGGGAGAAGGCCCCTTCCATGTTTTAAGAGATTCATTCATTGATATTTATGAGCTTCCAGAGAAAATCACCATATCGGAAGCTGTGAATGCCTTTATGAACAGTAAATTAAGAAGGATGGCTGAGCCCTCAAACACAGAAGAAATCGATGGCTAAGTTCTCTATGGGTCGGCTGAAAGAACGGCGTTGTTCAGCCTTCCAAACCTCATTCTAAGCTTGATTTTCGGATATTTTTCAGAATGGAAAAAGAATTGAGTCTTAACCCCGATAATTTGAACCGATATTTGAACCTATCGCGGGCTACCATTACACCGTGGACAGGGCGAGGTTTAAATTCTCGGGATTTGCACAACGTACACGGAGTTAGGTTTTTCCGTATTTTCTGAACAAAACTATGCCCATCAGCATCACTACTATGCTGCAGATCGACACAACTGAAAGGTCCAATAATATTGTTGTACTTGAAGGTGGTGCTCCTCTTAAGAATAGTGATGTCAACGCATCTGTTGCATAGTAGCTGGGTACGAATCTGGCTGCTACTTGGGCACTGGGGGACAATGCGGCTCCTACGAATGTGCCTAGAAGCATTTGGGGCATTATGAATACGAATGAAAGTCCTGTAGCAGCCCCAGGAGACTTGGTTATCGTCGCAGTAATTAATCCAAATCCAACGTTACAGAGAGCAAAAATCGACATTATAACAAACGCAAGGGCAAGGCTAGCTACATCTCCCTTTGGACGGTATCCTACAATAAAAGCCATCACGAAAACGAGAGCGACTTGGATTAGAGCCGCAATCATGTTTGAAATCGCTTGACTCGTCATGAACTCTGAGGGTGTAGTAGGTGTGGTGTTGATTCTCCTAAGCAGTCCGTTTTCACGATCGGTAGTAAGCGATTGAGCCACCGTCATCGTCAGGAAGATTGAGGCATAAGCGAATATGCCTGGTGCCATATAATCAAACGCTGTGAGCTTGCTAGCTTCAATTAGGGACGGACTTCCTATTTGAATTGGCTTTGGAACCGATATTTGTTGGGATCCATAAAGGGTTGTTGCAAGAACTTGCTGGATGATTGGTGTAATCGCCTGAGTTGCGAACATGGATCCACTGTCTAGGTATAACTGAACCGTCGTATTCACCCAAAGGCTTGGATTCGTAGGCGCCATCCAGAAGGAATTGCAACTCTGACCAAAACTGGAGGGAATTAAGAGAACAGCTTGGACTTTCCCTTGAGCCAGATCGGCTTGCGCCGTCTCATTTGTAAGATAGTTCTGAATTGTCAATATCCCAGTGTCGGTAAGGTTCCCGATGAAACGCTGCGACCACTGCTGGTAAGGTGCTGTCGAATCCATGTTTACTACGCCAATCTGATATGTGGTCTGTTGGCTACCACCAATGGCTCCAAAAGCGGCTCCAAACGCTAACGTAAGAATGACTGGAAACAAGATTATCAAGAACAACGTAGCTGGTTCTCTAATCATCTTCTTGAGGTCTTTTCTAACAAGCGAAAAAACTCGTTGAAAGTTCAAACTACAACCCTTCCCTTATCCTTCTACCTGTGAGCTGAATGAAAACTTCCTCCAAGTTTTTCGCCTTAAACTTAGTTTTCAAATACTCGGGTGCTCCAAGAGCGATCAGCTTTCCATAATCTATTATTCCTACCCTATCACAGAGCTCCTCAGCCTCTTCCATATAATGAGTTGTAAGAATGACGGTTTTGCCCTGCTTCTTAAGTTCTCTTATGAAATCCCATACAGCACGGCGAGATTGAGGATCCATGCCAACTGTGGGTTCGTCAAGAAATGCGATTTCAGGGTCATGGATTAAAGCCATTATGAGATTCACTCGACGTTTCATGCCTCCGCTATATTTTCCTAAGCGCCTGTTGGCATCTTTCAAAAGCTCCATCTTGGCTAAAAGCTCATCTGCGTTCTTTTTCAGTTTCTCTTTCGACATTGCATGAAGATTTCCAAAGAAGTCTACATTTTCTCGTCCCGTGAGATAAGGGTATGTTGCAGTGTCCTGTGGACAGACGCCGATTAGTTCTTTAACCTTACGAGGCTCCTTCTGAACGTCATACCCACCTACGCTTACTGAACCACTGGTTGGTTCTAACAATCCGCAGAGAACATTGATGGTAGTGGTTTTTCCAGCCCCATTTGGTCCAAGTAACCCAAAAAGCTCTCCTTTCTCAACCTTAAGGCTAAGCCCGTCCACTGCTGTGACATCTTCAAACCTTTTGACAAGGTTGTCAAGAACTATCACCGCTTCTTTGAGAGAATTCCGAGTCAATAAGATCCCATTTGCAAACTATTTTGATTCAGCATAAAAACTTGGTGTTAACTTGCAGATTGGAGGTAGGATTTGAGCCCCTCTCACAGCGAAGATATCACCCAACACCCCTCTTTTTCTGAAATGTGAACAGCTATAACACTCAGTGGACATAGCCCTATCTGGCTTTCTTTTTCTTGTTGTATCTGTATTGATAGTAGCCAAAGGAACCCATCATCACGAAGAAGGCAACGATAAGCATGTTTCCATCGAAACGCGACACCATGAAGCCGTACCAGTTCAAACCTATGCTTCCGATGAGAAGGAGTAGAACATATACGACGAGGCCGACTGGCCAGCGGTCGGGGTGATGAAAAGGCTTCTTCCGAGTGATCGCTCTATACCAGAGATCGTAAACAAGGTAGACGATAATTGGCAGTCCAGTTATAGGACGTCCAGAATCATTGTCGATAATAAGATTCACCACCCAAAGCAAAGCAAAAGGAATCAACAGTGCACTGAACACGGGACCCATCTTCCACTCCATCTCTGTGAGCTCGTGAGCACGAAGTAGGTATACAATAATTAGAACAGCATAGTAGACTAGGGCGAAGAAAACAACAAGATCGTCGATCAGAACTCCATCCATTAGTGAACACCAACACTCGTATTAGATAAAATACGTATATGTTTAACCCACTTTGACGATGTTGACGCCGGGGAAAGGATTTGAACATCGATAATCTAACCGGTATTTCCTTCTAGTCAGACCGGGCACTTTTGTTGATCTGGGTGAGAAATTTAAACGAGATAAGTCACGTATCCCGGGCTACCATTGTCTAGGCGCGAATTGTACAGCGTCGTCTGTCTACGAGTTTTGTTGCCTAAATGTGTTCGGATTAGGGCGCTTATTCTGATTTGAACCCGCCCTGCCGTCTTGATTCATAAGGGGGTTTTGGAGTCTAGACCCTATATGGTCTGTTCATTTAACTGGTTATTTGGTTCCTGTTTAATTGTGTCTAGAGTCCAGCACTGAAGGACAGTTTAATTGCTATAGCGGCTCCAGCAAATGTTACAAAGAGACCGGCGAGTTTGGTGTGCGCTTTTGTGTACGATCCCCACTCCATGGTCCCTTATCTTTAGAGGCATTTACCCCTTTTGATATCCCTATACCGTGTACC